>CADBQJ010000216.1 GCA_902796785.1 Fibrobacter succinogenes | reverse complement strand
TCGAGCGCCTCCACCAGGCGGCGCTGGCGGCGCACGCCCATGTTCAGCTCGGCGATCTGCCCGGTGAGCCCCTCCTCGCGGCGCATCTTGTCCTTCACGGACTTCTTCTCCTCGGCGATCTGCCTGCGGAGCTTCTCCAGCTCGCCCTGGTGCGAGCGCAGCTCGCGCTCGGCCTGCGTGGCGACGCGCGGCCTGGGCTTCGCGGCGGGCTTGCGGGCGGGCTTCGCGAAGGCCCCCTCCGCCGCCAGCAGCGCGCAGAGGAGGACCGCCGCCGCGCGGAAGCCCCTCATTCGCCGCCCCCGGAGCGCAGATGGGCGCGGACGGCGCGGACCCCCGCGAAGACGCTCGCCAGGACCGCGAGCCCCGCGACGAGGGCGCCCCAGGGGCCCAGCGGCGCGAACCAGTCGGCCCAGGCGGGGAAGGCGCCGCGGATCTCGAAGAGGACCAGCTCCCACGCGCCCCAGGCGACCGAGCCGCCGACGAGCGAGAGCGTGGCGGACTCCATGGCCAGCGGAAGGACGATGGTCGCCTCTCCCGCGCCGACGTACTTCATGTTCTCGATGAGCAGCGCGCGGGCGTAGAGCGAGACGCGCACCGCGTTGCCGAGGACGACGTGGAGGGCCAGCAGGAGCAGCAGCGCCAGCGCGCCCAGCGCCGCCTCCGCGCGGCTCTTCCACTCCGCGACCCGCTCCAGCGCCTCGGCCGAGCTGGAGGCGCTCTCCACCCCCTCGAGCGAGGCGAGCGCGCGCGTCCACGGACGGTAGCGGAAGGGGTCGCGCCACTCCTCGCGCGGCCAGATCTCGACGCTGCAGGGAAGCGGGTTCTCGCCCGCCAGCTCCAGCGCCTCGGGCCCGAAGCTCGCGACGAAGCGCTCCGCCGCCTCCTCCTTCCCGACGAAGCGGACGTCGAGGACCCCCTCGAAGGAGCGGACGCGGTCGAGCAGGCGCTCGCGCGCCTCCGGCGCGGCGGCCTCGTCGGTCAGGAAGAGCTCCAGCTTCCAGGAGGAGTCGGGCACGGGCATGGCGCGGTGGACGACCAGCATGGCGGCCAGCGTCCCCTCCAGCACGAGCGCGACCAGGAACACCGTCACCAGGGTCGGCAGCAGCAGCCGGCGGTGGCGGGACCACCCCCTGAAGGATTCGCGCAGGAGATATGCGAGATTCGAAAACATGGAACGAATCCAATAATAGTTAGATTTAGGCCCTTCCCCGCGAGGTCCCCGTGATTGTCCTCGGCATCGAAAGTTCGTGCGACGAAACCGCCTGCGGCATCGTGGACGGCGACGGGAACGTGCTCGCGAACGAGCTCTATTCGCAGATTCCGGAACACGCCCCCTTCGGCGGCGTGGTGCCCGAAGTGGCCGCCCGGGCCCATCTGGAGAAGGCGGGCCCCATCGTCGCGGCCGCCCTGGGCAAGGCGGGGCTCTCCCCGCGCGACGTCGACGTGGTGGCCTACACCCGCGGCCCCGGCCTGATGGGACCGCTGCTGGTGGGGGCCTCCTTCGCCCGCGGGCTGGCCGCCGCGCTCGGGCTGCGGGCCGCCGGGATCAACCACCTCGAGGGGCATATCGCCGCGGCGCGGCTTTCGCACCCCGGGCTCGAGCCGCCCTTCCTGGCGCTGACCGTCTCGGGCGGCCACACGCAGATCGACCGCGTCCTCCCGGGCGCCCGCTTCGAGACCCTCGGGCAGACGCGCGACGACGCCGCCGGCGAGGCCTTCGACAAGTGCGGCAAGCTGCTCGGGCTGGGCTACCCCGCCGGGAGCGAGGTGGGCCGCCGCGCCGCCCTGGGCGACCGCAAGGCCGTCCGCTTTCCCCGCGCGCTGCGGGGGATCGACACGCTCGACTTCAGCTTCTCCGGCCTGAAGAGCGCCATGCTGCGCGTCGTGGAGGAGACCCCGCGCGAAGAGCTCCTGGCCCGGCGCGACGACCTCTGCGCGGGGCTGGAGGAGGCCATCGTCGACATGCTCGTCGAGCGGTGCATCCAGGCCTGCGCGCGGACCGGGCTCGACCGGCTCTGCGTCTGCGGCGGCGTCTCCGCCAACGCCCGGCTCCGCGAGAAGGCGACCGCCGAGCTGGCGAAGCGCGGGGCGAAGGCCTTCTTCCCCGCCCCCCGCTACTGCACCGACAACGGCGCGATGATCGCCGGCGCCGCGCTCTTCCGCCTGCGCGAGGGGAAGCTCCCCTCCGAACGGCTCCCCGTCCGCCCCGGGCTGGAGCTGGGCGAGGAGGACTGACCGCGCCGGGCGCGCGGCCGCGCTTTTGAGCGAACCTTGAACATTGCGCGGGGACGGCGTTTTCCGCGGACTTCCGGTCCGGAAAATTCCTAAAATGAGGGTATGAACTTCGGGATGATCCGCCAAAGCCCGGTCCGCCGGCTTCCTCTTCTTCTCCTGCTGCTCTGCGCGACGGGGGTTTTCGCGCAGAACGCGCCGGAACCGGCCGAGCCCGCGGCGTTGCCCGAAACGCCCGCCGCCGAAGCGGCTCCCGCGCCGGAAACGGCCGCCGCTCCCGAAGCGGCTCCCGCGCCCGCCGCCCCCCTGCCCGGGCCGCTGGCCGCGCCCGAAGGGGAACGGCTCTCCACGACCGGGAACAACACCTTCCAGGACGTGGAGATCGTGGGCGACTGGCTCTTCTCGCCGTCGATCTGGGGAACGCTCCTCAAGCTGGAGGACGCCGACGCGATGGTGCAGCAGGCCATCGAGGAGAAGAAGTTCGCCGACGACGAATACTTCATGCGCAACGTGGACCGCGAGGAGTTCGAGGAGGAGCGCGTGCTGCTGATGTTCGAGGAGAAGGCGCGCCGCTACGAGAAGTACCTGACGAAGCTCCGCGCCGACATCGCCGCCGACAGCGCGAAAACCGCGCCGGTCGTCCCGCTCCCCTAGCGCCCCCTTGCCCCTTTTTCTACTTTTGGGCCCTTCAAGGGGACCCGCTTGCTCTCGCTAGAATCTTTTCTCTCCGCCGCGCCCAAATCGACGCTGGCCACGTTCCGCACCCACTGGAAGCTCGCTCCCGGCAGCGTCGTCTCCAGCAAGGTGGTCGAGGAGGCCGTGCGTTCCCGCGCCTTCGACGCCGGACGCCTCCGTCCCCTCTTCGAGCGGCTCACCCCCGCCCAGCGCGACGTGCTCTGCGCGATCTACGGCGCCGACGACCGCGGCGTGGGCGAGGAGGAGCTGCGCGAGGCCTTCTCCTCCGCCGAACGCCCGCTTCTCGACGAGACGGTCGAGGAGTTCCGCCGCGAGATGGTCGTCGCCCGCACGGCCGACGGCCGCCTGATGGG
>CADBQJ010000215.1 GCA_902796785.1 Fibrobacter succinogenes | reverse complement strand
GAAAGCGCCAACCTGGGCGCGCTGGTCTTCAACGAGGAGACCCAGTCGCTCTTCGTCTGCAACGGGAAGAAGTGGATCGACCTCGGCTCCTCGCAGGGTGAGACGCCCGAAATTCCCGACTCGCTCCTGAACGTCGACTGCTCGTTCGGTTCGACCGACGGCGGCTGGCTGCGGATGGTCTGCGGCGGCAAGGTGGTCGACTCGGTCAAGATCGACCAGAACGGCTCCGCGAGCGGCTGCACGATGAAGCGGCTCGGCGAGGGCTATGCCGTCTCCTGCGGCGGCAAGGTCGTCGACACGCTCTACGGCGGTTCCTCCGAGACTCTCTTCGACCTCAAGTTCTCCTCCCGAAGGAACTCCGCATACGGCAAGGCGAAGTTCGCCTCCGACCTGCCCCTGCTCGACGACACCACGCTGACGGTCTCCGTCGAGAACTTCCGCGGCGCGTCGAAGATCAAGACGATCACCTGGTACGTCGTATCCGAAGGCTATGGCTACTGGTTCGAGGATTTCGCCGTCGTGGAAGGGAACAGGCCCTACGTCTTCGAATTTTCGAAGATCACGAGCGGCAGCGGCTTCGATCCACGCGAGGAAATCGGGAATCAGATCCGCTTTGTCGCCGCCGTCACCACCGAAGACGGCGAAACGGCCGTGGCCGCCGACTCGGCGCGGCTCTACTACCCCTTCGTCGACGAACGCGACACCGTCGTCTATCCCATCGTCTGGGCCAGAGGCGAATACTGGCTCGCTGCGAACCTGAACCACGGCGTCCGCGTGGACCTCGGGGAGACGCAGCAGGCAGGCGAAAAGTGGTGCCCCGGCGACGACGAGGCGCAGTGCGCGAAGCTCGGCGCCCTCTACCAGTGGCACACCGCCTTCGACCTGGCGCCCGAGGCCGACACGGCCGCCGTCCAGGTGAACGACGTCGGCGACTCCACCGTGCAGGGCATCTGCCCCGACGGGTGGAAGATTCCCAACACCACGACCTGGGACGAGCTGTTCGGCCGCGACAATCCGGCCGACCTGCTTGCCAGGAAGTTCGGAGGCGTCGACGCGGACGGCTGGAACGGGACGGCCGCCGGCATCTTCTACTCCGCAGCCGCCGACACCCTCGCCCCCGAAGTCTACCAGAAGCCCTGGCCCATCCCGTCGAACGCGGTCTCCGCCTACTGGCGCTACGGCGCGCAGATGAAATGGGGGTCGGAGAAGTTCGCCAGCGCGGACATGGTCTCGCTTGTCGATCGCATCTACGAGAACTCGCCTCTCTTCAACATGACGGGCAAGGACTGCGGGCTTTCGCTGCGGTGCGTCGCCGTCGACCCCTGCGAGCTCCTGTGGCCTAATGAACCCTGTCCCCTCTGATCTTCCGGCCCCCGGAAACGGCCGAAGGCCCCGCGCTCGCGGGGCCTTTTCCCATTTACGCGAAGCGGATCATCCGCACTGAGACCTGAGACCTAATCACTGAATTATCGCACGAAGGCGACGAAGCCGAGCTGGATCTGCCAGCCGCGGCGCTCGACCGCGACGTCGTCCAGCGGGTCGGGCCGCCGTTCGTCGACGCTCCAGGCGTGTTCGATTTCGGCGAAGAGGCCGATTCCGGCGCCGGGACGCCAGAGCCCGCCGTAGCCCAGGCCGATCTCGTTCCAGTCGCAGTCGCCCGCGGGGCCGTCGTCGTAGAGACGCACGTGGCGCCATCCCAGCAGCAGGTAGCTCTCGCCGGGGAGCAGCCCCGCGTTCACGCCGATGTGGATCCCGAAGCGGCTCGCGTCCACGTGCTCGTCCGACGCGCTCCCCTCCAGCTCCCAGGCCGACGGGGCGTATTCGATCCGCGCCATCCCCCACTTGGGGATCGCGGCCATGATGTGGGGCGTCACCCGCACGTCGGCGCCGGAGGCCGCGCCCGGGTCCTGGATGATCTCCGTCGCCGCGCCGATCCCGACGATCTGGGCCTGCGCGCAGACGGCTCCGAAAAGCAGCGCGAAAAGCGAACGACGGGCAAGAAGGGCCTTCATGCCGGAAAATGTAGCTAGATTGAAACGAACTTCACCAAAGGAGCGAGAATGAAAACCCAAACCCTTCTGACGTCCCTGCTTTTCGCGGGAACGCTCGTCTTCGTCGGCTGCGGCGACGACATCACCAAGACCTACGAAAATTCCGGCGGACCCGCCTCGGTGGCCTCCATCGACGAGGCCGAGAAGTGCGAAAGCGCCAACCTGGGCGCGCTGGTCTTCAACGAGGAGACCCAGTCGCTCTTCGTCTGCAACGGGAAGAAGTGGATCG
>CADBQJ010000214.1 GCA_902796785.1 Fibrobacter succinogenes | reverse complement strand
GTGAGCGCGAGCGAGACGACGATTTTCGCCTCCTCGGGCGCGGAGAACTCCATCATCGTCCACCAGCAGAGGCCGCCGAGGATGGCGGCGGTGGCGTAGAAGTCCTTGCGGACGATCACCGGGACGTGGGTCACGAAGAGGTCGCGGATCGCGCCGCCGCCGGTGGCGGTGATGGTCGCCATGATCACGATCCCGAAGGGGCCCAGGCCGTGCTGCTCCGCCTGCGAGGCGCCGATGACCGTGAAGACCGCCAGCCCGATGGCGTCGGCCACCATCACGTGCTTCCAGTAGCGCTTGACCGCGTGCGAATAGGCCATCGAGAGCACGCCGCCGGCCAGGCAGACCAGCAGGTAGGTCTCGTCGTGGATCGCCCCCGGAGGGGTCACCCCGAGCAGCGCGTCGCGGATGATCCCGCCGCCCACGCCGGTCAGCGTGGCCAGGACCAGGGCCCCCAGGAGGTCCAGGTGGCACCGCACGCCGAGCATGGCGCCCGAGACGGCGAAGGCGAAAGTTCCGAAGAGGTCGAGCCAATACATCCGCGCACAAATCTACTTTTAAGGCGATGGACTATGCATTTCCCGAACGCGCGGCCCGGCCGCTGATCGAACTCGCCATCCTCGAGGACTTCGGGGACGCCGGCGACCTCTCCTCCACGCTCGTTTTCGAAGGTTCCGCCCGGTCGAAGGCCCGGTGGATCGCCAAGGCGGAGGGCGTCCTCGCCGGACTCCCGATCGTCCCGCTGGTCTTCGAGGCGCTCCACATGCCCGTCGTGAAGGTCGAATTCCTCAAACACGACGGCGACAAGGTGGCCAGGGGCGACCTGATCGCGACCTTCGAGGGGCCGACCATCGCCCTGCTGGGGGCCGAGCGGACGATGCTCAACTTCGTCCAGCAGCTTTCGGGCACGGCGACCGCCACCGCGCGCTACGTGGCCGAGACCGCCGGCACCCGCTGCAAAATCCTCGACACCCGCAAGACCGTCCCCGGCTGGCGCGAGCTGCAGAAGTACGCCGTGCGCTGCGGCGGCGGCTCCAACCACCGCATGGGCCTCTTCGACATGATCATGCTGAAGGACAACCACGTCGCCGCCTGCGGCGGGGTCGCGAAGGCGATCGAGCGCGTGCTGGCCACCCGCCCCGAGGGGATTCCGGTCGAGGTGGAGGTGGAGACGCTCGACCAGCTCCGCGAGGCGATGCGCTACCCCGTGGAGCGCATCATGCTCGACAACATGCCGCTCGAGACGATGGCCGAGGCCGTGAAGATCGTCCGCGCCGCCGGCCACAAGGCGGAGCTGGAGGCCTCGGGCAACATGACCCTGGAGCGCATCGCCCCCGTGGCCGCCACCGGCGTGGACCTGATCAGCATCGGGGCGCTCACCCACAGCGTGAAGGCGCTCGACATCTCCATGAGGTTCGAATGATCGAGTCGATCCCCGCCGAGCTCCGGAAGAACAGCGTCGTCCTGGCCGTGGACGTCGGCAACACCCACACCGTCATCGGCGTCTTCCGCGGCGAGGAGGTGGCGGAGTCGTGGCGCGTGACCACCCACGCCGAGGCGACCTCCGACGAGGCGCTGATGCGCATCGGCGAGCTGCTCGCCCGCTCCGAAATCCCCGCGCGCTCCATCACCCACGCCGCGCTCAGCTCCGTGGTCCCCGGGCTCGACCGCGTGTGGGCCAAGGCCCTCTCCAAGCTCCTGGGCTTCGCGCCCCAGATCGTCTCCTCCGAAAACTGCCTGGGGATCCCCCTGCGCTACGACTCGGCGAAGACGCTCGGCGCCGACCGCATCTGCAACGTGCTGGCGCTCCTGGACATGGGGTACGACTGCGCCGTCGCGCTCGACCTGGGCACCGCCACCACCCTCGACATCCTCAAGGACGGCGGCTTCCACGGCGGCGTCATCCTCCCCGGCATGACCGCGAGCCTCCACGCGCTCACGACCTCGGCCGCGATGCTCTCCCCCGTCACGCTCACCTGGACCGAGAAGGTCGTCTCGACCAACACCGCCGACGCCATGCGCGCGGGCATCCTCCACGGCTTCCTCGGGCAGCTCGACTGGCTGATGAACGCCATCCGCGAGGAACT
>CADBQJ010000213.1 GCA_902796785.1 Fibrobacter succinogenes | reverse complement strand
CTCACGCGCACCGTCAACCGCTTCGCGGCCGACATCCTCCCCAAGAACGCGAAGGACCTGGCGCTCACCGGCGACGACATGCGCGAAGGCCTCACCGCCATCGTCTCGGTGAAGGTGCACGACCCGCAGTTCGAGGGGCAGACCAAGCGGCGCCTGGGCAACTCCGACGTCAAGGGCTACGTCGAGACGCTCGCCGGCGAGATGCTGGCGACCTACTTCGAGGAGCACCCGAACGACATCCGCGTCATCGTCGACAAGGTCTACACCGCCGCCAAGGCGCGCGAGGCGGCCCGCAAGGCGTCGCAGCAGGCGCGCCGCAAGAACCTCTTCGAGAGCGGCGGCCTCCCCGGCAAGCTGGCGGACTGCTCGTGCAAGGACCCCGCCAAGTCCGAGCTCTTCATCGTCGAAGGCGACTCGGCCGGCGGCAGCGCCAAGCAGGGGCGCGACCGCGAATACCAGGCCATCCTCCCGCTGCGCGGCAAGGTGCTCAACGTGGAGCGCGCGCGGCTCGACAAGGTGATCTCCAGCGAGTCGGTCAACGTGCTGATCCAGGCGATCGGCACCGGCGTCACCGGCAACGGCTCCGGCGACGAGGAGAACAGCACCTTCAAGCTCGACAAGCTCCGCTACCACAAGATCATCATCATGACCGACGCGGACGTGGACGGCTCGCACATCCAGACGCTGCTCCTCACCTTCTTCTTCCGCCAGATGCTCCCGCTCGTGAAGGGCGGCTACATCTACATCGCGCAGCCGCCGCTCTACAAGGTGACGGCCAAGCTGCCCGGCGGCAAGCCGGTGGAGCGCTACTGCTTCGACGAAGTCGAGCGCGACAAGGTCCTGGAGGAGCTGGGGCCGGGCGTCAAGCCCTCCATCCAGCGCTACAAGGGCCTCGGCGAAATGAACGCCGACCAGCTGGCCGAGACCACGATGAAGCCGGAGAACCGCCGCCTGCGCCAGGTCCACCTGGACAGCTGGGACGAGGCGAACGGAATTTTCTCGATGCTGATGGGCGACGACGTGGAGCCGCGCCGCAAGTTCATCGAGGAGAACGCGCACCTGGTGGTGGACGACCTCGACGTGTAGGTCCGCCCGCTCTCCGAAATTCCCGGAGGTGACGACGATGGAAACGCGGATCCGCCGATTCGTTCCGGTCGCTCTCGCGATCGCGCTCCTCTCCGCCGCGCACGCGCAGGAGCGGTTCCAGGTCGCGCTCTGGCCCGAGGGGGCGAAGGGCGCCTATTCCCTCACGCTCGACGACTACTGCGGCGACTGGGCCCGCGGCGTCGGCGAGACGGCCGACGCCATCGCGCGGGCCGAGGGGGTCCGCTTCGGGTTCTCGATCATCGTCGGGCAGTGCGGCCGGGCCCAGTGGGAGAAGGCCCGCTCCATGGCGGAATGGGGGCACGAGCCGCTGAACCACTCCTGGAGCCACACCTGCCCCACCGAGGAGGACTGGTGCGTGGCCTCCTCGCAGCGCCGGCACTGGACCGACCTCGCGCTCGAGCTGGACTCCTCCACCGCGGCGATCGAGCGCAACGTCGGGATCCGCCCGGTCACCTTCGCCTTCCCCTTCGACCGCTGGCTTCCCGAGCAGCGCGCCGCGCTGGAGCGCCTGGGCTACGTCGCCGACCGCTCGGGCCAGGGCGGCCGCGTGAACGACGACGAGCCGGACCTGCCCGCGCACTACTCCGCCGACGCGCTCTTCCCGAAGGACGATCCGGGGCGCCTGCGCTTCCAGTCCTTTTCGCTGGACTCGCTGCCGAAGCACGTCGCCGCGCGCGGCGGCTGGGCGACCCGGACGATGCACGGCGTGGCCGACGCCTCGTGGGGTTCGCTGGACGCGGACGAGTTCGCCGCGCACGTCCGCCTGATGTCCCGCCTCCGGCGGGAGAGGAAGGTCTGGAGCGCGCCGCCGGGGGACGTCGTCCTCTACGCGGCCATGCGCGACCGCGTGCGCTTCGGCAAGGCCGCCCCCGGCGGCGCGCACGGCGGCATGCTCGTGAAGTACGAGAACGAGCTCGACTCGCTGGCCGCGCTGCGCCCGACGCTCCGGCTCAGCGTCGAGGTCGCCGGGCGCGGGGTGAAGCGCGCCTGGCAGGGCGACGCGCCCGCGAAGACGGTCTGCGAAGGCCGCTACTGCTGGGTCGAGGTCTCGCCCCGCTCGGGCGAGTTCGAATTGGAATTCGAGTAGACGCGGATCTCGCGGTGGCGTCCGCCGTGGACGCGCCGCTGCGAGAGGACGCCCGCGGTGTCGTAGAGCCGCTGCTCGCCGAAGAGCGAGTCGTCGCGGTAGACGGCCTCCTCCAGCAGGGTCCCGCTTCGGCTCCACCGCCGCCACAGCCCGTTCCGCCGTCCGTTTTCCAGCGGGCCCTCCGCGACCTTCGTCGAGTCCCACGTCTTCCCGTCGGGCTTCCGGAAGGTCCGCCAGACGGCGCGCAGGACCGGCTGTCCGCCCTTCCACTCCTCGACGGTCTTCGCCTTCCCCTTCGTCCACGCCATCACGCGCCCGTCGGGGACGCCGGCGCGCCACGTGGTGTCGGCGCAGACCGCGTCCGACGAGTCGCACCGGACGAGGCACCGCCCGTTCCCGTTCGACAGCGTGCAGTCCATCAGCGTGTCGCCCGAGCCGGTCAGCCGCAGCTGGCGTCCGTCGCGCCGGCCGCGGTCGTAGGAGGCGACGGCGAGGAGCGCGCCGAAGGCGTTCCAGCGGCGCCGCTCGCCGTGGAGGTTCCCGGCGGAGTCGCGGAAGAGCGAGTCGATCCGGCGGCCGAGGAAGTCGTAGCGCGTCTCGCTTCCCGTCGCCAGGTCGCGCAGGCAGCCGCGCTCGAGCTCGAGCCGCCCCTCGCGGTTGTAGACGCGCAGCGAGCGCGACGAGGCGGCGTCGTCCCAGCAGTTCGAGACGGAGCGGAGCGTCCCGTCGGGATGGAAGGAGCGCTGTTCGCCCCAGGGCAGCCCCGCGCGCCAGCCGTTCAGCTCGCGCGGGTTCCCGTTCTCGTAGAAGGCCTCCCAGAGGCCGTCCTTCAGCCCGTCCGACCAGGAGCCGCGCTCCACGACGGTCCGCTTCGCGCCCTGGGTCAGCGTCCAGACGCCCTCGCGCTTTCCCGCGCGCAGCTCGCCGGTCCATTCCGGCGTGCCGTCGAGACGCCACGAGCGGTAGGTCCCCTCGGGGGCGCCGCCGCGCCAGGGCGTGGTCGACTTGCGCAGCGCGTTGAAGTGGAACTCCTCCACCCGGACCAGCTCGCCGTCGCCGTTTCTCGTCTCGACGACGCGGGGGACTCCGTTGGGGTGGGCCGCGACGGTCTCGCGGCGTTCGCCGCAGCCCGCGAGGAGGGCGCAGCAGCAGAGCGCGAGAAGCGCCGCGGGCGCGCGGGGATGCGACGGACGGACGGCCATGCGGCGAAACTATTAAATTGTG
>CADBQJ010000212.1 GCA_902796785.1 Fibrobacter succinogenes | reverse complement strand
GGGGTCGACCACGATCTCGTCGTCGCCGCCCAGGTCGAGCCCGACCATGCCCGCGCCGGCCGCGGCCACGTTCCCCACGGCCTTCAGAGGCGAGAGCGCCACCTTCACCAGCAGGTTCATCACCGTCTTCCAGACGATCTTGAAGTAGGAGAACTGCGGGTCCTTCAGGTTGCCCTTCACCGGCACGTCGAACTGGATCTTGTCGTCCTTGTCCTTCAGCAGGTAGAGCCCCACCTTCATCGGCACGAGGAACTCGGGGTCGGAGTCGGGGTCCTTGTCGCCCACGTCGATGTTGTAGACGTCGATCGTGTTGCGGCTGTCGATCGCGAAGTTCCGCATCTTGTTCTCGCTGGCGAAGGCGAGCGTGCCGCCGCTGATCGGGTATCCCGTGTAGTGGTGGCTGTAGTTGGAGAAGGCCTTGAGCGCCACGTTCTTCACGCTCACGTAGGCGTCCATCGTGCCGATGTCGAGCGGCGAGCCGCTGTACTTGACCGAGGCCTGGCCGCCGCCGGGGAGCTGCGCCGAGACCGTCACCGCGCAGGGCTTGTCGAGCGCCATGTCGGCGGAGGAGACGACGATGCCCGTGACGACGTAGGAGAAGGGCTTCGCCAGGGTGTAGTCGTTGGCGGTGAAGACGGTGTTCTTCACGAGGAACTTGCCGACCGTCGCCTTGAGCGGCTTGGCGGGAGCGGCATCGGACGCGGCGGTGTCCTTCTTCGCGGCCTCCTGCGCGGCGGCCGCGGGAACGGCGGCGACTGCGGCGGCGGCCGTGTCGGAGAGCTCCTTCTTCGCCGCCTTGTCGGGGACGAGCAGCGCGTCGATGTTCGTCTTGCCGCCCTTCAGCAGGTCGAAGTGGGCCCATGCGCCGTCCACGATCACGGAGTCCACGACGAACTCGTTGTCGTTCAGGTTGGCCTTCGCGATCCCCACGTCCACGCGCGCCACGCCGATGGTCGCGCCGGAGGTCTCGGTCACGACGACCGAGTCGACCGCGACGGTCCCGGAGACGGTCGCCGCGAGGGGATCGGAGACGTTGCCCTTGACCGCGACGTCGGCGTCCACGGAGCCCGTCAGGTCCTTCACCGTGACGAAGTCGGCCAGGTAGGGCTTGCCGACGCCCAGCGCGAACCCGTGCAGCTTCACGCCGACGGCGAACTCGTTCGTCGCCATGTTCATGCCGGCCTTCACGGTCAGGTCGCCGCCGGAGGCGAACTTGAAGGTGACCCCCACGTCGGTGTTCTTGTCGCTCAGGAAGATCTCGGGGATCGAGACGGAGAAGTCCTCGAGCTTGAGGCGCGATCCCACCTTGCGGTCCTCGTAGACGATGTTGCCGTTCTGCAGCGCGATGTTGCGCACGAGGATGAAGAGCGGGAGCCCGTCCGTCGTCTCGGCGATGGTGGCGGGCGCGGAGGTGTCGGCGGGGGCGGCGGAGTCGGCCGCGGGGACGAAGCGGTCCAGCACGTCGCTGAAGTTGAACCGGTCGCCGTCCTGCACCACGTGGACGTAGAGCCCGGCCAGCTGGATCTCGCCGATGCCGAGCGTGCGGGTCAGCAGGCGCAGCGGGTCGACGTCGACGCGGAACTTGTCGAAGCCGACGAAGCGCGTCTCGCCGTCGGGCTCGAAGAGGGAGAAGCCGTCCACCTCGGCGGTGAAGGTGAGCGGGTTGAACGAGACCGACTCCACGGCGATCTTCCGGCCGATCAGCTCCTCGGAGTGCTCGACCGCCCAGTCCTTCGCGATTCCGGGGGCGATCTCGAGGGCGAGCAGGACCAGCGCGAGCAGCGCGGCGCAGACGATCAGGGCGATTTTCGAGCGTTTTCCGAAGGCGATTTTCATGCGCTCAAATCTAGAAGTCGGACGGGCGCGCCCTCCCGTTTCGCAAGGGCGAAAAGGGCTAAATTTCCGTTGACAAAAAGCCCCTTCGGGGAAAAGGAGGGCCGAATGGCCGCGAAACGGGCAGACCGGCTGCGCAAGATCGAAATCGTCCGCGACTACACCAGGTACGCCGCCGGGAGCGCGCTGATCAAGTGGGGGAACACCTGGGTCCTCTGCACCGCCAGCGTCGGCGACAAGGTCCCTCCCTTCCGCAAGGAGACCGGCAAGGGGTGGGTGACCGCGGAGTACTCCATGCTCCCCGGCTCCACGCCCGACCGCAAGGCGCGCGACATCTCGAAGCTCAAGCTCGACTCGCGCTCCACCGAGATCCAGCGGCTGATCGGACGCTCCCTCCGCGCGGCCGTCGACTTCGACAAGCTGGGCGAGCGGCTGATCACGGTCGACTGCGACGTGCTCCAGGCCGACGGCGGCACGCGCTGCGCCTCCATCACGGGCGGCATGGTCGCCCTGACGCTCGCGGTCCGGAAGCTGATGAAGGAGGGGCTCCTCGCGGAGAACCCGATCGTCCGGAACGTCGCCGCCGTCTCCGTGGGAATCTGCGGCGGAAAGCCGACGCTCGACCTCGACTACGCGCACGACTCCACCGCCGAGGTGGACCTCAACGTGGTGATGACCGGCGACGGGCGGTTCGTGGAGATCCAGGGAACCGCCGAGCGCGAGCCCTTCGACGACGCCCAGTTCGACGCCCTGCGCGCCCTCGCGAAAAAGGGAATCGGGAAGATTCTCGCGGCGCAGCGCCGCGCGTTGCGCTAGGGATTAGGGATCAGGGATCAGTGCGGAGTATCCGCTGCGCGACTTGATGAAAGAAAGGGCTCCGGAAAGGAGCCCTTCTTGTTCATTGCCGAAGGCGATCGTACGCACTAATCCCTAATCCCTGATCCCTGATCACTAATTGCCTCCACTCTCCAGAGCTCATGGCCGCTGAGCGCGTACTTGCGCTCGAAGAGCGTGAGCGCCGACCCGGGGTCGACCTCCAGCCGCTCGACGCGGGGACGCGGCAGCCCGAGCAGCTCCCAGGCGAGCGCGAACTCCTCCGCGTAGATCTTCCAGTTGGTGCGCAGCTCCGTCTCGGGCGCGAGCCGCGGCAGCAGCGGGAAGACCGGGTGCCCGTGCCACCGCCGCCCGAGATGCTCCGCGCGCGGCCAGGGGTTGGGATAGAGGATCCAGTGCCTGCGGGCGCGCAGTCCCGCCGAGAGGAAGAGCCGCCAGAAGTCGGAGAGCTCCGCGCGGACCAGCAGGACCGACGCGCCGGGGAGCTCCGCGCGGCGGAGGAAGGCGCCGCCGGAGGGGCCCGCCGGGAGGAATTCCCCGCCGCGCGCCGGGCCGCGGCCGAGGCGGGCGAGCGACCGGTCCGCGCCGACGACGACCGTCCCGGGCGCCGAGGCCGCGGCCGACCGCGCGATCCCGAGCGAGGAGAGCCCCGTCCCGCATCCGGAGTCCAGCTCGACCGGGGCGCCGCCCGCCAGGAACGGGGCGACCGCCGCCCAGGCCTCCTCGGTCGGGCGCCCGAGCGGCTTCCTCCACTCCGAGCGCAGGTGGCGCAGGACGACGCGCTCCAGGTCCGGGTGGACTCCGGCCTGGTCGGTGCGGACGGGGGAGCTGTTTCCTGCGGGGGCCATCGTTCGTTTCGGCGTTTTTCCGGGGACGAATTGTAAATTTAGGATAGTCATCGATGTCGACCGTTCACGAGGGGGTTGCGTCATGTCGAAAGAATCGTCCGTCGAAGTCACGTTCCGCGTCTCCGAAAAGACCCTGGAGGCGTTCCGCGGGAAGGCCGCGCGGCAGCTCACCGTCGACCGCGAAACCGGGGTCCTCGCCACCGAGGACGACCTGGTGGAGGCGCTGATGAAATTCTACGTCCAGAACGACATCGTCCAGGTCTGAACCGAAGGAGAAACCGATGAAACGCACGACGATCGCGCTGACCGCGCTTGCGCTGGCCCTCTGCGCCTGCGCCGGATCCGGAGTCAAGAAGTCCCTCAGCCGCGACGAGCCCGCCGCGCGCGCCGCCATGCCGCTGGTCGACGCCGTCGAACAGTACAAGATCGAGAACGGCCGCTACCCGAGCGACCTGGAGAAGCTGGTGCCCGACTACGCCGAGAAGGTCGACATGGCCGAGCTCGAGAAGCTGGGCCTCCGCTATCGCCCGTGGCAGCAGTCCTCGTCGTACCGGTTCACGTTCAGGAGCGGCTCGCTCTCGTGCACCTGGACGCCCGAAGAGGCGGAGTGGGCCTGCGACGACCGCTAGGCCCTAGAGCTTCTTCCCCGCCATCGCGTGCAGGTGGAGGTGGCCCACCTCCTGGCCGCCCCACGGTCCGCAGTTGAAGCCGAACCGTCCGCCCTTCTCGCCGTTGGGCTCCTCCTTCGCGAGCTTCGCGGCCACGAGCATCATCTCGCCCAGCAGCTCCCTGTCCTCCTCGGTCGCGTCGTAGAGCGTGGCGATGTGCTTGCGCGGCACCACCAGCAGGTGCGTGGGCGCCTTGGGATGGATGTCCCGGAACGCGACGATCCGTTCGTTCGAGAAGACCTGGGT
>CADBQJ010000211.1 GCA_902796785.1 Fibrobacter succinogenes | reverse complement strand
GCGGTCGCCGCCGCGGGGGCCGCGGTCGTAGCCGCCGCGGGGGCCGCCGAAGCCGCCGCGCGGGCCGCCGAAGCCGCCGCGGGGACGTTCTTCGCGGGGACGGGCGACGTTGACCGTCAGGGGACGTTCCTGGAAGGCGTTGCCGTTGAACTGGGCGATCGCCTTCTGGGCGTCTTCGGCAGTTTCCATCTCGACAAAGGCGAAGCCTTTGGAACGACCGGTTTCGCGATCCTTGATCAGAGTGACGGCCTTCACCGGGCCGACTGTTTCGAACAGCCCGCGGATGTCGTCTTCGGTCGCCTGATAGGAAAGGTTGCCTACATAGAGCTTGTTTTCCATCTGTCCTCGTTCTCCTGGCTCTTTCGAGCCGTGGCCTCGCGCGTTCCTTGTTGTTGTGCGTTCGGCCGAAAACCCACTTTCGCGGATGGGGTCGGGTTTGTTGTGGCCCCGCCGGCTTGCGCCGGCACCCGGCGCGAACCGGATTCCGCATTACGATAAAGATAGAACCCGAAGGGGAAAAAAACGGCCGGGGGGAAAAATTATTCCCGGCCCCCGCGGCGCAGGGCCTCGAGCGTCCGGACCAGCTCGGGGGGCAGGGGGCTCTCCCACGAACCCAGGCCGGGGAAGGAGAGCCGGGCGGCGTGGAGGAAGAGGCGGCGGAGCCCGAAATCGCGGCGGAACCGGCGGTTGAGCCCGAAATCGCCGTAGCGGTCGTCGCCCAGGAGCGGATGGCCGACGGCGGAGAGGTGCGCGCGGATCTGGTGCATCCGCCCGGTGCCCAGCTCCACGCGGAGGAGGGCGCACTCCGCGAACTGCTCCTCGAGCTTCCAGCGGGTGACGGCCTCCACGCCGTTTTCGGAGCCGGCGAGGTTCTTGGCGCCGCCGCGGGCGGAGGAGACCCGCTCCAGGCGGAGGCGGATCGTCCCCTCGGGCCGCTCCATGCGTCCGGCCGCGAGGGCCAGGTAGCTCTTCCCGGCGCGGCGGTCGCGGATGGCCGCGGCGAGCTCGCGCAGCGCGGGCGCGGAGAGGGCGGCCATCACCAGCCCGGAGGTCTCGCGGTCGAGGCGGTGGGCCAGCGCGGGGCGGAAGGAGCCGCGCGGCGGGCGCAGCGTCCAGAGCCGCTCCACGAGCGACTCGCCCGGGGCGATGCCCGAGCCGGGCTGCGAGGGGACGCCGGACTCCTTGTCGAGGAGGATCCACTCGCCGGGCTCCTCGGCGACGACGGAGAAGCCGCCGGCGGGAGGCGCGGAGAAGCCGGCGCGCGGCGCGGGCGCGGACGCGGGCGGGGCCGCGGCGGAGTCGAAGAGCGGGAGGATCTCCGGCGGCGGGAAGATGCGGACGCGGTCGCCCTCCTCCACGCGGTCGCTCCCCTGCCCGTGGCGGTCGTTGAGCCGCACGCGCTTCCGGCGGACGAGCGCGAAGATCCGCGAGAGCGGCAGCGCGGGATAGCGCTTGCGCAGCAGCCGGTCGAGCCGCTGTCCGCCTTCGTCCCGGTCCGCGACGAACTCGATCACGCGATCCTCCGTTTGGCGAGGACGCCCAGCCGCACGCCGTCGGCCGCGCTGGAGACGATCCCGCCGGAATAGCCGGCCCCCTCGCCCAGGGGATAGAGCCCCTCCGTCCCGGCGGCGCGGAGCGTCTCGGGGTCGCGGAGCACGCGCAGCGGGGAGCTGGTGCGCGTCTCGGGGCCCACGGCCAGGCCGCGGTCGACGAAGCCCGGGATGGCGCGGTCGAAGGAGACGAGCGAGGAGGCGAGCGCCTCGGTCAGGCGCGGCCCGAAGAGCTCGGAGAGGCGCGAGGGGACGAGCCCCGTCGGCCAGGTGGACTCGGGCAGCGGCCCGCGGTCGGCGCGGCCGGCCACGAAGGCGGCGACGCTCTGCGCGGGCGCGCCGAAGTCGGAGCCGCCCATCTCGAAGGCGCGGCGCTCCAGCTCCTCCTGGAACTCGAGCCCGGCGAAGAGCCCCTCCGCCGTCAGGTCGACCGGGACGACGATCCCGGCGTTTGCGAACTTGCCCGAGCGCCCGGAGTAGCTCATGCCGTTGGTGGCCAGCTGGCCGCGCGCGGTGGAGCACGGGACGAGGACGCCGCCCGGGCACATGCAGAAGGAGTAGGCGCCGCCGCGGGAGGCGGGGGCCTTGAGGACGTATTCCGCCGGGCCGGTCAGCGAGAGGTCGGCGCCGGGGCCGAAGTGGCGGCGGTCGATCAGCGACTGCGGGTGCTCGGCGCGGATCCCCACGGCGAACCCCTTGGGCTCGAGCGCCACGCCGACGCGGTCGAGCATGCGGTAGACGTCGCGCGCGGAGTGCCCCGCGGCCAGGACGACGCACTCGGCCGGGATCTCGACGCCGTTCGCGCGGATGGCGCGGACGTGCCCGGCGCGGACGTCGATCTCCTCCACGCGGCTTCCGAAGCGGATCTCGGCGCCGAGCGCGAGGAGGCGGGAGCGGAGCCCCTTCAGGTAAAGCTGCAGGCGGTCGGTGCCCAGGTGCGCCTTCGCGAGCCACTGCACCTCCTCGGGCGCGCCGAGGTCGGCCAGGTCGCGCAGCACCTGCGCGGTGAACTCGTTGCGCGTGCGCGAGGTGAGCTTGCCGTCGGAGTAGAAGCCGGCGCCGCCCTCGCCGAAGAGCGCGTTCGACTCGGGGTCGAGCTCGCGCTCCTTCACGAAGCGGCGGATGTCGCGGTAGCGCTCCTCCACCGCCTTGCCGCGCTCGTGCAGCGTCACGCGGTAGCCGCGCCGCGCCAGCGTCCACGCCGCCCAGAGGCCGGCCGGACCGGCCCCGACCACGTGGATCCGCTCGGGGAGGTCCAGCGTCCCGGGCGATTCGAGGAGCGGCGGGCGCGCGTCGCCTTCGGGAACGGCCACCACGTTGCCGCTCTCGGGGATCGGGCGGTCCAGCTCGAACTCCATCTGGAAGACCCAGCGGGGGACGCTCCGCTCCCTGCGGTTGTCGAGGCTCAGCCGCACCGGGCGGGCCGAGCGGACGGCCCGCGGAGGCACCCCGATCGCGCGCGCCAGATGGGGCAGCGGGCGCGCCTTGTCCTTCAGGGGGACCTGCAGCTGGAGGATGCGGTAGCGGAACACCTCCCAAAAATAGCCCCCTCGGCGCGCCGGCGGCCCGCGCGGCGAGCCGATCATTGCTATCATAATCCGCATGGCCACGAACAGCACCCCCTCGCAGGCCCTCGACGCCTTCCGCTCCGCCGTCTCGCGGGTCGTGCTCGGCGCCGACCGGCCGGTCCGCCTCCTCTGCGCCGCCCTCCTCTCGGGCGGCCACGCGCTGATCGAAGACCGCCCCGGCACGGGGAAGACCACGCTGGCCAAGGCGGCCGCGCGCGCTCTCTCGGTCTCGTTCAAGCGCATCCAGTTCACGCCCGACCTCCTCCCGGGCGACGTCACCGGCGGGCTGGTCTACCTCCCCGACCGCGGCGCGATGGAGTTCCGCCCCGGGCCGATCTTCGCCGACCTCGTCCTGGCCGACGAGCTCAACCGCGCCACGCCGCGCACGCAGTCGGCCCTGCTCGAGGCGATGGCCGAGCGGCAGGTGACCGCGGACGGGCGGACGATCCCGCTCGGCGAGCACTTCACCGTGCTGGCGACCGTCAACCCCGTGGAGTCGCACGGCGTGCAGGCGCTTCCCGAGGCGGAGCTCGACCGGTTCCTCTGCAGCTTCTCGCTGGGCTACCCCTCCGTCGAGGACGAGGCGCGCCTGATCGAGAACCGCCGCGAAGGCGACCCGCTCGACGACGTGGAGCCCGCGATGGGGCCCGACGACCTGCGCGCGCTGAAGGCGGCCGCGCGGGCGATCCCGGTCGACCGCGAGCTGACCCTCTACGTGGCCGAGCTGCTGAAGGCGATCCGCGCGCACGACGACGTGCGCCTGGGGGCGAGCCCCCGCGCGGGCCTGGGGCTCTACCGCTTCGCGCAGGCCCTCGCCCTGATGGACGGCCTGGACCACGTGCGGCCCGAGCAGCTGCAGGAGGC
>CADBQJ010000210.1 GCA_902796785.1 Fibrobacter succinogenes | reverse complement strand
GTCCATGTCGAGCTCGACGCCGTGGTTCTCGCGGATCATCTCGCAGGCGTCGGTGATCACCGAGAGGGCGCGCAGCCCGAGGAAGTCCAGTTTGAGCAGTCCGATCTCCTCCGCGTCGTTCCAGTCGCACTGGACCGCGGGGATCGTTTCTCCGGGAGCCCGGCAGAGCGACACCAGCTCCCGCAGCGGCTGCCGCGCGACGACGACGGCGGCCGACCACACGTACGTCCCGCGGACGAGGTCCTCGATCTTGAGCGCGGTTTCCCAGATCCGGCGCCATTGCGCCTGTCCGCGGACGAAGAAGTCGCGCACATCCGGGATTTCGTCGGCGTAGAGGTCGTCCGCGCGCCTCTTCCGGGCTGGCGCCTTCAGCCCCCGGACGATCCCGGGGATTTTCCGGACGGCGTCGTTGAACTCGTGGCGTTCCCGGCCCAGGACGCGGCCGGTTTCCAGAAGCGCGGTCTTGGACTTCAGCCGCATGCGGCCGATGGTTCTCGCGACGCGGTCCCGCCCGTAGCGCCGCGCGACGTAGTCCACGACGCGGGGAATCTCCAGGTCGGAGATGTCGACGTCGATGTCGGGCATCGACACGCGCGCGGGGTTGAGGAACCGCTCGAACAGCAGCCCGTACTTCATCGGGTCGACGTCGGTGACGCCCAGGACGTAGGCGACCGCGGAGCCGGGCGCCGAGCCGCGGCCCGGGCCGACGGGCACGCCGTTCTCCTTCGCCCAGACGACGACGTCCTGCACGATCAGCATGTAGTTCGCCACGTCCATCCGCTTCATCATGTCGAGTTCGTACTCGATGCGGGTCCGGACCTCCTCGGTCATTTTCGGATATCGCTTCGGCGCGCGCTCCCACGCGAGGTGCGCCAGGCATTCGTCGGCGTCGGCGAACCCTTCGGGGAGGGGGAACCGCGGCCAGCGGCGGTCGCCGACGTACGTCTCGACGACGACGTTGCAGGCGTCCGCGATCTTCGCCGTGTTGGCGATCGCGTCGGGCCGGTCGCGGAAGAGCCGCTCCATCTCCTCGGCCGCGCGGCAGTGGAGCTCTCCGGGCCACTCTTCCCTGCAGCCGGCCAGCGTTTCGCGCCGCGCGATGCACCGCAGGACCCGCCAGGCCTGCCGGTCCTCGCGCCGGACGTAGTGGTTGTCGCCGGTCGCGACGACCTGGATCCCCTCCGCGTCCGCGAACTCGGTCGTCCGGGCGATCAGCGTCCTGTCGTCGCGCGCGCCGTTGTCCTGGATCGCCAGGAAGAGGTGGTCGCGGTCGAAGAGCCCGCGCAGCGCGTCCGTCCGCTCCTTTGCCAGCTTCGCGTTCCCGCACAGCAGCGCCTTGCCGAGATGCGAGCGCCGTCCGCCGTAGAGGGCGAAGAGCCCTCCGCTCCTTTCGGCCATCCGCGTCCAGTCCACGACCGGCTCGTCTCCGTCTTCGTTCAGGCAGCCCTGCGAGACGAGGTCGACGAGGTTGCGGTATCCTTCGTCGTTCTCCGCCAGAAGCCAGACGATGTCGGCGCCCGGGACGCCGCCCGGCTCCCCGGGCGCGTAGATCAGCTCGCAGCCGTAGATCGGCTTGACGCCCGCGCGGTTCGCGGCGGCGCGGAGTTCCGGCGCCCCGAACATGTTGCCGCGGTCCGTCAGGGCCGCCGCGGCGGGGGAGCCGCTTCCCTCGGCGTCGCGCTTCGCGTTGCCGACGATGTCGTCGATCCGGATCGTCGACCGGAGCATCGAGTATTCGGAATGGTTGACGAGATGAACGAACGTCGGCATGTTTTCCCCCTCTCTTCTTTTTCGCATGGCGGCAGATATAGCACTGTTGCCATGACAACGTGGCGTTTTGGAGGGCCAACTTTTTGAACGATCGTTCAGAATGGAGCTTCTTGCGGTTCTTTGACGCAAGAAACGAAAACGGCGCAAATCGTCAGGGGCGCGCGATCTTCGACACGATCGTGGCGTCGAGGTCGTAGGCCTCCGCGCCGACGATCTTCACGCGGTAGAATTCGCCGGGCTTCGCGCTGCCTTCGACGACGCGGACCTGGTCGTCCACCTCGGGCGCGTCCCACTGCGTGCGAGCCAGGAAGTGCGCCGTGCCGGAGTCGTCGACCGAGTCCACGAGCACCGTCTGCTCGCTTCCAACGAGCGCCTCGTTGCGCTCCAGCGAGATCTCCTCCTGGAGGCGCATCACACGCTCGGCGCGCCGCGCGGCGACGTCGGGATCCACGCGCGGCGCCTTGCTCCGCGCCGCGGGCGTTCCCTCCTCCTCGGAGTAGGTGAAGCAGCCCAGCCGGTCGAACCGCACCTCCTCCATCAGGTCCAGCAGCTCGCGCACGTCGTCCTCGGTCTCGCCGGGGAAGCCCAGCAGCAGCGTGGTGCGCAGCGCGACGTCGGGGACGGAACGGCGGATGCGCCGGAGCATCGCCAGCAGGCCGCGCCGGGTGTGGCCGCGGTCCATGGCGCGCAGCATTGCGTCGGACCCGTGCTGGATGGGCATGTCGAGGTACTTGCAGACGCGCTTTTCCGTCGCCATCAGCTCCAGCAGCCCGGGCGTGACGAAGGCGGGGTAGGCGTAGCAGAGGCGCAGCCAGTCGACGTCGGTCTCGCGCAGCAGCAGCCGCACCAGCTCCTCGAGCGTGGACCCGGGGCCGCCCTTCTCGCGCCCGTAGTAGGTGAGGTCCTGCGCCACGAGGCTCAGCTCGCGCGCGCCGCTCTTCTGCAGGCGCAGCGCCTCCTCCACGATCTCGGCGGGGGAGAGGCTCTTCTGCGGGCCGCGGATGAGCGGGATGGCGCAGTAGGCGCAATGGCGCTGGCACCCTTCGGCCACCTTGAGGTAGGCGTGGTGGGGGAGCCCGTCGAGGACAATCCGTCCGGAGCAGCCCTTCGCGCGCGGCTTCAGCCCGAGCTGGCGGAGCAGCTCGCCGCGATTGTAGGTGCCGACCATCACGTCGGCCTCGGGGAGCGATTCGCGCAGCGCCTCGCCGTAGCGCTGCGAGAGGCAGCCGGCGACGACGATCTTCTGTCCGGCGGAGCGGCCCTTGGCCAGGCGGAGGATCTCCTGGATCGACTCCTCCTTGGCGCTGTCGATGAAGCCGCAGGTGTTGACGACCAGCAGGTCGGCGTCGGCGGGCTCTTCCGCGCGACGCACGCCGGCGGCGGCGAACTCGGCCAGAAGATGCTCGGCGTCCACCTGGTTCTTGCTGCAGCCCAGGTTGAGCAGGTAGACCCTCTTGGGGGCGTTCGCTTTCTCGTTCCGCATCGTCTGTCGTCCTTCGGGCCAAAAGTAGAAAGGCCTCCGCGACGGGAGGCCTTTCGGAAAGGGTTCGCCGGCGATCAGTCCCAGCCGTCGTCGGAGACCGCGGAGGGCGAAGCGGGCGCTTCGGCCGCGGGCGCGGGTTCCGCCGCGGGGGCGGGGGCCGCTTCCTGGGCGGGCGCGGGCTCGGGAGCCGGGGCCGGTTCCGGGGCGGGTTCGGCCGCGGGCGCGGGTTCCGGTTCGGGAGCCGGCGCGGGAGCCGATTCGAAGTCGGAGGAGGCGGGGGCCGCGCTCGCGGTTTCCTCTTCCTCTTCGGCGTATTCGTCGTTGGGGTCGCCCACCGCGTCGTTGGAGCGGTTGTCGATCCAGAAGCCGAGGCCGCGGGGCTTCAGCGCTTCGTTGCCGTAGGCGCGGGCTTCGGGGACGGTCTTGAAGTAGCCCACGCGGACGCGCCAGAAGTCGCCTTCCAGCCCGCCGGGGTTCTGCACCTTCACCACGTAGGCGGGAACGCCGAGCGCGTCGAGGTCGCGCACGTGCTTCTTGGCGCTGGCGGGATTGTCCCACACGCTCACCTGGAGCACGTAGTTGCCGGAGGCGCCGGGCTGGATCGCGGAGGAGGCGGGGGCGGCCGCGGGCGCCTGGGCGGGGGCTGCCGCCGGGGCCTTCAGCGCGGCCATGTCGTCCATGGCGGGCAGTTCGTCGTCCGCGGGGGCGGCGGCCTGGGCGGCGGGGACGGGGGCCTCTTCGGCTTCGTCCGAGCCGCACGCGACGAGCAGCAGCGCAGTGGCTCCGAGCAAAGTGGCGAATTCGAGCAGTTTTCGCATAGCGTACCTCGGGAGGTGTCTCTATGGTAAAATTAACATAAGTATCGCTATTTGCGCGAGATATATTGCTTTGAAAACTCCATTTTCGCCGTTCCCTCCACAAAAACGGGGGGATAAGCTATATTTGCCCCGTTCATTCAACCACCTAAAGAGGTAAGACAGTTGATCGGTGTTACTGTTCGCCCTGCTGAACCCTTCGAACGCGCCCTGAAGCGTTTCACCAAGTCCTGCGAAAAGAACGGCATCATTTCCGATGTCAAGAACCGCCAGCGCTACGAAAAGCCTTCCGAAGTCAAGAAGCGCCAGATCACTTCCGTGATCCGCAAGCGCGCCAAGGAACTGGCCGAAGCCAACCGCAAGCGCCTGTACTAGTCCTCCGGTTCCGCGGCCGTCGCGTCGCGCGGATCGAAAAAACGGAGCCCGCTTCCGCGGGCCCCGTTTTTTTCGTCCGGTCTCCGGGAATCAGAGGCGCCGGAGCTTGAGGTAGACCGCGCCCAGCGGAGGCAGGGTGACGGCGATGGAGTTGTCGCGGTTGTGCCAGGGGCGGGGTTCGCTGTCCACGCCGCCGTTGTTGCCCACGTTGCTTCCGCCGAAGTATTCCGAGTCGGAGTTGAAGATCTCCATCCAGCGGCCGGCGGCGGGCACGCCGAAGCGGTAGCCCTCGCGCACAACGGGGGTGAAGTTGCAGAGCACGGCGATCTGGTTCCCCTCGCGGTCGCGGCGCACGAAGCCCACCACGGAGCTTTCGGCGTCGTCGCAGTCGAGCCACTCGAAGCCGTCGAACGAGGTGTCGCACTTCCACAGCGCGCCTTCGCGGGCGTAGATGCCGTTGAGCGTCTTCACCATCTCGCGCAGCTGGCGGTGCGGCGCGTAGTCCAGCAGGTTCCAGTCCAGCTCGGCGTTGCTGTTCCACTCGGCGTACTGCGCGAACTCGTTGCCCATGAAGAGGAGCTTCTTGCCGGGATGGCCCCACATGAAGGAGTAGAAGAGGCGCAGGTTGGCGAACTTCTGCCAGGCGTCGCCGGGCATCTTGTTGATCATCGACCCCTTGCCGTGCACCACCTCGTCGTGCGAGAGCACCAGGATGAACTGCTCGCTGAAGGCGTAGAGCATGCTGAAGGTGAGCATGTTCTGGTGGTACTTGCGGTGGATCGGCTCCTTCCCGATGTAGGTGAGCATGTCGTTCATCCAGCCCATGTTCCACTTGTAGTGGAAGCCCAGGCCGTGCTCCTCGGGCGCCTTGGTGATGTTGGGGAAGGCGGTGGAGTCCTCGGCGATGACCATCGCGCCGTCGTGGCGTCCGCGCACCACGCTGGTCATGTGCTTGATGAACTCGATGGACTGGCGGTTGATGTTGTCGCCCTGCTCGGAGGGGATCCACTCGCCGGCGTTGCGGCCGTAGTCCAGGTAGAGCATGGAGGCCACGGCGTCCACGCGCAGGCCGTCCACGTGGTATTCGTCCAGCCAGAAGAGCGCGTTGGCCACGAGGAAGTTCTTCACCTCGTTGCGGCCGTAGTTGAAGATGTAGGTGCCCCAGTGCGGGTGCTCGCCCTGGCGCGGGTCGCGGTGCTCGTAGAGCGCGGTGCCGTCGAAGCGGCCGAGCCCGGTGGCGTCCTTGGGGAAGTGGGCCGGCACCCAGTCGAGGATGACGCCGATCCCCGCGGCGTGCGCGGCGTCGACGAAGGCCTTGAGCTGCGCGGGCGTGCCGTAGCGCGCGGTGGCGGAGTAGTAGCCGCTCACCTGGTAGCCCCAGGACTGGTCGAGCGGGTGCTCGGCCAGCGGCATGAACTCGATGTGGGTGAAGCCCATCTCCTTCACGTAGGGAATCAGCGTCGCGGCGAGGTCCTCCCACGTGGGGAACTCCTTCCCGGCGACGGCCTTCCACGAGCCGGCGTGCACTTCGTAGATCGTCATCGGGCGGTCGTACATCTCGCCCTTCGCGCGGCTTTCCATCCACTTGGCGTCGTTCCAGACGTGGTCGTCGTGGGGCCAGACCACGTTGCCCAGGCGGGGGCGCAGCTCGGAGAAGCGGGCCAGCGGGTCGAGCTTGGAGAGGACGCGGCCGTCGGCGGCGAAGACCTCGAACTTGTAGAGCTCGCCGGGCCCGATGTCGGGGACGAAGAGCTCCCAGACGCCGCTGGAGCCGCGCGGGCGCATCGGGTTGCGGCGCCCGTCCCAGGAGTTGAAGTTGCCGACCACGGAGACGCCGCGGGCGGAGGGGGCCCAGACGGCGAAGAGCACGCCGTCCACGCCCTGGTGGCGGCGGGGGTTGGCGCCCAGCGCGCGGGAGAGCTGGTAGTGCGTCCCCTGGCCGATCAGGTAGAGGTCCATGTCGCCCAGCACGGGGAGGAAGCGGTAGGGGTCGCGGACCGTGTAGTGCTGCTCGGCGCTGGTGAAGACGGTCAGCTCGTAGTCGAAGCACTCCAGGGTGCCTTCGGTTACGTGCTCGAAGAGGCCGGTGTCGCCCATGCTGACGAACTCCAGCTCCTCGCCGGTGGAGACGTTGCGGCCGCGCACGAAGTAGGCGGTGGGGTTGTAGACGCGGATCGCCACGCAGTTGCGGTCGGGCAGGGGATGCATCCCCAGAAGCGAGAAGGGGTCGCCGACGTGGTTGAGGAAGCGGTTGGCCTCTTCGGCGGTGAAGGTGGCGTAGTTTTCCCAGCGATGTTGCATAATGCGCTCCGTGCGGAAACCCAGGTGGGTTTCCCCGTCAAATCATAAAAAAGAAAGAGCCGGAAACGCCCCGGAAAGGCGGAAAACGGACGGTTTTCCGCCTAGTTCTTCACGCAGCGGACGGACATCCCCGAGGCCTTGCGGTCGGCCAGGGGCTGCACGGCGTAGCTGTCCGACTTGAACT
>CADBQJ010000209.1 GCA_902796785.1 Fibrobacter succinogenes | reverse complement strand
GGGCCCGGGACCTTCGCGCCCGTGGAGGACGGCGACGCGCGGGCGCACCGCATGCACGGCGAGCGCTTCTTCGTCTCCGAGGAGGCGGCCGAGACGGTCAACCGCGCGGCCCGCGAGGGCGGGCGGATCGTGGCGGTGGGCACCACGGCCTGCCGCGTGGTGGAGACGATGTCGGATCATGGCGGAATCCTGCACGCGGGAAGCGGCGTCACCTACAAGTACATCATGCCGCCCTACCGCTGGCGCCGCGTGGACGGCCTGGTGACCAACTTCCACTGGCCGAAGTCGACGCTGATGCTCCTGGTCTCCGCCTTCTACGGGCGCGAGAACGTCCTCGCCGCCTACCGCGAGGCGATCGCCGCGAAGATGCGGCTCTTCAGCTACGGCGACGGGATGATCATCCTGTAGAGCGCGCGCCGAAGGGCTCCGAAAAGGGTATTTTGGGGGAATGGGCTCCGTGGAAGATTCCAAGCGGATCGTGCAGGTCGCCGGCGTGGGGCTGGCGGCGAACGTCGCGCTCTCCGCGCTGAAGATCGGCGTCGGCGCGGCCTGCGCTTCGCAGACGCTCGTGGCCGACGGCGTGCACAGCTTCAGCGACGCCGCCACCGACATCGCGGTGATGGTCGGCAGCCGCTTCTGGAGCGCCCCCTCCGACGAGGAGCATCCCTACGGCCACCGGCGGATCGAGACCATCGTCACGCTCTTCATCGGCGTCGCGCTGCTGATGGTCGGCTTCGAGATCGTCGTCCACTCGGTCTCGCTCTACCTGAAGGGCGAGTTCCCGCCGCCGCCCGGCGCCGCGGCCGTGCTCGTCGCGCTGGTCTCCATCGGGATCAAGGAACGGCTCTACCGCTGGACGAACGCGGAGGGGAAGCGGCTGCAGAGCCCCGCGCTCGTCGCGAACGCCTGGCACCACCGCTCCGACGCGCTCAGCACGCTGCCCGCGCTGGCCGCCCTGGTCGCGGCGAACGTCCGCCCCGACTGGAACTTCGTCGACATGCTCGGCGCCGTCCTGGTCTCGCTCTTCGTCTTCCGCTCGGCGGTCGCGATCGCCTGGCCCTGCCTGCAGGAGCTGGGCGACTCCGCGGCTCCGCGTCCCGTCACGCTTCTCGTGGGCGACGCGCTGCGCTCGGTCGAAGGGGTGGAGCAGGTGCACCAGCTCCGCACCCGCCGCGTCGGCTCGTCGCTCTACTGCGACGTCCACATCGTGGTGGACGGCGACATCCCCGTGCGCGAAGGGCACCGCATCGCCGACGCCGCGCGCGACGCCGTGCTCGCGGAGGTCCCGGCCGTGATCGAGGTGCTCGTGCACGTGGACCCGGACGACGACTCCGAAATGGACTCCCGGGGGCGCGAAGCGTGATCGACCTGTTGGTCTGCGGATCCGGCCCGCTGCCCGCGCTGCTTCTGGAACGGGTCTCCTGGCGTCTGGGCGCGCGCGGCGAAAGGGCCGTGGCGCTCTGGGCCGACCCGGCGCCCGCTCCCGAATCCGTTCCCGAAAAAGCCGCGCCGGAGGACGGCCGCGTCG
The DNA here is from genome assembly GCA_902796785.1 of Fibrobacter succinogenes. GTDB lineage: Bacteria > Fibrobacterota > Fibrobacteria > Fibrobacterales > CADBQJ01 > CADBQJ01. Next base: position 1,186 of record CADBQJ010000209.1, on the reverse strand, counting down.
CCTACGACGCGCTGTTCGAGGAGATCGCCCGCTCGCGCGCCCCGTCCGCCGCGCCCTCCGGCGAGGAGGAGTGGCTTCCGCTCGACCAGGTCCTGCAGGAACTGGTCCAGGGGGCGGAGCTCCAGGACGGGCTCCTGTTCCGCGCGCCGGAGTCGTTCCCGGCGAAGACGCGCGTCAAGCGGGCCTGGAGCCGGTTCCTGCTGCGCGACCCCGACGAGGCGAACCCCTTCCGGCTTCCGCCCGGCTCCCTCGTGGCGCTGAAGGGCGGATGGGCCCGCCTGGCGGAGCGGCTGGCGTCGAAGCATTCCGACGAGCGCCTGCCCGGAACGCGCGCGGAGTCGGTCGTCCCGGAGGGCGAGGGGGCGGAGCGCTTCCACCGCGCGGTTCTCGCGGACTCCTCGGGCGCGCGGCGCGCCGTCGAGGCCCGGCTCGTCGTCGCCGCGGGGGAACCCGTTCCCGGCGCGCCGCTCGAGCTGCTTCTTCCGGAGGGAACCTCCCTGCCCGAGGCGGCGCGGGCCGCGGACGCGCTGGGCCTGCGGCTCGGCGAACTTCTATCTTTGGAACGATGAACGGAAACCGCCCGTCGCCGAAGGAACTCGACCGCCTGCTGCGCTTCCACGGCGTGGAGCTGCGTCGCGACACCGTCGACCTGCTCTGGGCGTTCCACCGGATCCTCGTCGAGAACAACGGCGACGGAGACCTCACCCGCCTGCGCTCCTTCCCGACGATCGTCGAACGCCACTACGCCGACTGCATCCTGCCGTGCGCCTTCGTGGAGAAGTGGCCCACGCCGATGATCGACATCGGCTCCGGCGCCGGATTCCCGGGCATTCCGCTCAAGATCGTCCACCCCGAGATCGAGCTGACGCTCTGCGAACCGCGCCCCTGCCGCGTGGAGTTCCTGGAGATGGCGATCGCGAAGCTCGGGCTGGAGGGGATCTCCGTCTTCGGGCACAAGGTGACGAGCAACTCGATGCGCCTTCCGGTGAACGGGTCGATCAGCCGCGCGTTCGAGGCGATCCCGAAGACGCTCGTCCGTCTGGAGAACGCGATGCTCCCCGGCGGCCGCGCCTTCTTCCTCAAGGGCCCCGCCGCGCGCCAGGAGCTCGAGGAGTTCCGCGCGCGCCCGGTTCCCGGCTGGGTCCTGGACGAGGAGCACTGGTTCGACATCCCGAACAGCACGCAG
>CADBQJ010000208.1 GCA_902796785.1 Fibrobacter succinogenes | reverse complement strand
CTATCTTTTCGCGCACTAAAACCGAATTCGCAAGGAGCGAAAAATGGATTCGACTACCGTCACCGATACCGCCGCCGCCGTCGCCGGCGTGGCCGTCCCCATGGAAGCCGACCTGACCAAGTGGCAGGAATTCCTCTGGAACGCGCTCGAAAAGCTCGCCCCCATCGCCCTGCGCGTGGTGGTGGCCTTCGTCGTCGCGATGATCCTGCGCAAGGTCGCGCTGAGCCTGCTCGACAAGTTCATGGCCAAGCGCAACATCGACGCCGTCCAGGCCCAGTTCTTCCACAGCGTGCTGAACGCCGTGATGTGGATCGTGGTGCTGCTGGCCGTCCTCACCCAGTGCGGATTCGACACCACCAGCCTGATTGCGATCTTCGGCACCGCCGGCCTGGCCATCGGCCTGGCCCTGAAGGACAGCATCCAGAACTTCGCCTCCGGCGTGATGCTCATCCTCTTCCACCCCTTCGGCGCCGGCGACAAGATCGACGTCGCGGGCAGCTCCGGCACGGTGCTGAGCGTGGACGTCTTCGCCACCCGCGTCAAGACCGACGACGGGAACACGGTCATCATCCCCAACGGCAAGGTCTTCGGCAGCGTCATCGTGCTGCACCCCAAGGCCTAGTCCGCTCCGGAACTTCGCGAAGGGCGTCCTCCGGGACGCCCTTTTCGCGTCGGGAACCACGCGCGGCTTTGTATTTTTCGGGGCGTGAAGCTCCTCCTCCACACCTGCTGCGCCCCCTGCTCGCTCTCCTGCGTCGACCCGCTCCGGGCCGAGGGGATTGAGCCGGTCTCGTTCTGGTACAACCCCAACATCCACCCCTGGAAGGAGTACGAGGCGCGGCGCGACTGCCTGCTCGCCTACGCTCCGACGATCGGGCTGGAGGTGGTGGTCCGCGAGAACTACGGGCTGCGGGAGTTCGTTTCGCGCGTGGCTTCGGACATTCCGCGCCGGTGCGAGTGGTGCTACTCCTCCCGCCTGGAGGAGACCGCGCGCTACGCCGCGGAACACGGCTTCGACGCCTTCACGACCACGCTCCTGGCGAGCACGTACCAGAGGCACGACCGCATCGCGGAGATCGCCCGCGAGAAGGCGGCGGCTCACGGCGTGGAGTTCCTCTACCGCGACTTCCGGCCCAACTTCCGGGCCGGGAACCAGCGGGCGCGGGAGCTCGGCCTCTACATGCAGAAGTACTGCGGGTGCGTCTTCTCCGAGGAGGAGCGCTACCTGAAGCAGATCGGACGGGACAAAAAGAGATTCGGGGTGTCGGATGGAACGGAAGGAACAAGCGAAACCTGATTCGGGCCGCGTGGCCGGCCTGGACGTCTACCGCGGCCTGGTGATCGCGGCGATGTTCTTCGTGAACTACCTGGCCGGGATGGACGGCGTGCCGCACCTGCTGCAGCACGAGGCGGCGGGGATCGACCACTTCACTTTCGCGGACCTGGTCTTCCCCGCGTTCCTGCTGATGGTGGGCGTCTCGGTCCCGCTGGGGCTGGGCCGGCGCCTGTCGCGCGGCGAGAGCGTCCTGGGGACCTTGCGCCACATCTCGCTGCGGACGGTCGCGCTGCTCGTTCTGGGCGTGGCGACCGTGGAGTACTGGGCCTTCGACGCCGCCGCGACGGGGCTTTCGTCGCCGACCTGGCACCTGCTCTTCTACCTCGCCGTCTTCCTGGTCTGGATCGACCCGAAGCCGATCTCCTTCCTGAACCGCGGCCGGACCGTTCCCGCGATGCGGATCGCGGGCATCGCGCTGATCGCCGTCCTGTTCGCGATCGTCCGGTTCGACTACCAGGACGGCGTCGGGCCGACGACGATCCGGACCTCGTGGTGGGGCATTCTCGGGATCATCGGCTGGTGCTACCTCCCGAACGCGCTGGTCTGGTACGGCCTGAAGCGGTTCCAGACGAGGAAGGGGAGGGGAGACCGGACGACGCTGGCCGGGCTGGCGGCCCTGTTCGGGCTGGAGGTGGCCTTCTACTGCCTCTGCCACGCGGGCGCGATCTCCGGCCCGGTCTTCGACGCGATCTGCTCCAAGGTCAACCTGCCGCCCCTCTTCGGGTCGCACGCGGCGCTCGTGACGGCGGGCGTCTTCGCCGGCGAACTGGTCTCCGCGGTCAAGGACGGGCGGCGCCGCCTGGTCTTCTGGTTCGCGGAGGCCGCCTTCCTCGTCGCCTTCGGGCAGTTCCTGCGGACCTGGCAGGTGGCGAACAAGATCGACGGCACGGCCTCGTGGTGCCTGCTGACCGCGGGAATCGCGCTCTTCGGGCTGGCGCTCTGCTGCATGGCGACCGAAACCCGCCCGGGCGCCCGGCTCCTGGGCTGGGCCGGCCGCGTGGGCTCCACGGCGATGCTCGCCTACGTCCTGCCCGAGATCTTCTCGCGGATCCTCGACGCCAGCGCGGTCCTGCTCTG
>CADBQJ010000207.1 GCA_902796785.1 Fibrobacter succinogenes | reverse complement strand
GGGTCTCCCCCGACGGCGGGCAGGGCTTCTCCTCCGTCCGCGACCTGTGGCGCCTGGGCTCGGCCGACTCGTTCGAGTCGCGCCTGTGGCTGGCCGGCGGGTACCGCGTCTCCGGCCCCGACGAGTGGCGCCTGGGGACGGCCGGCTGGTCCGGGACGCTGCGCCCCGACGACGGCGCCCAGCTGACCTGGAACTGGCGCATGGCCAACTTCTGGCTGGGCTACGACGACCGCGAAGCCGCGTGGAGCCACGGCCTGGAGAGCGGGCGTCCGGTGGAGCTGCGCCAGTCGTTCCGGTTCAAGATGCTCGGGAACGACGGGAAGATCGTGGTCGACAAGGAGGACTACGCGCTGCTCTTCTACCGCGATCCGCAGGTGGACGCGGGCCAGGTGGAGTGGGAAATCCGCGAGAGCCACGCCTTCGCCGCCGTGGGGATCCTGGCCGACACCGTCGGCGCGGGCATTCGCTACGGCCTCTTCCGCCCGCTCGAGGCGGGCGTCGCCTTCCTCGCCGAACGGAACCTGACGCGGGGCCGCAAGAAGTGGGAGGCCACCGACTGGGACGGCGCGCTGCTGGCGCACGTCGGCTGGTTCCACGGCCCGTTCCGCGCGAAGGCCGACGGGAACTTCGGGCTCTGGGAGAGCGCCGCGCAGCCCGAGCTCCGGCGCGCGCTGGGGCTCGAGGCCGACCTGGTGCTCTTCGGCTCGCGCATCTTCTCCGAGGTGGCGGGCAACTGGGACGGCTGGTTCGACCGCACCGCGCCCGCCGGCCAGCTGATGCTCTCCGCGCGCGCCGGCGCCTGGTCCGCCGACGACATGGGCTCCGGCCCCGACACGCTGCGCCTCTCCGCGATGCTCGGCCTTCCGCTCCGCCTGGCGGTGGACGGCGGGGCCCTGTTCCTCGACGGCGGGGAGAGCCCGGACTGGGGCGTCGGCCTCTCCTGGTGCTCGGTGCCCCTCCGCCTGGGCGACCCCAAGCGCCACGACGCCATCGAGGCGCTCTACGGCCTCTCTCCCGGCCCCTGGACCAACCTCGTGCTGCTGGACTACGGCGACGGCGACGCCCGGCGCGTCGGCGCGGCCTGGACGGGCGGCCTGCCCGGAGGGTTCTCGCTCAGCGCCGAGCTCTCGTTCCTGGCCGACGACGGCGCGGAATTTGGATACGGAAGCGCGGGGCTGGGCTGGGGCAACCGCCACCTGCGCCTGGCGCTCGGCGCGCAGCTGCGGTCCGAGGAGGCCGCCGGCGCGGCGGACCTCCAGGGCTGGCGGACCGCCCACGACGGAACGCCCGCGCGCGGGTTCCGCTCCCGCGTGTGGGGCGACGGCACGGAAATCCCGCCCGGCTGGGGGATCCTGGCCGCGGTGCGCAGCTGGTTCTGACGAATCGAGGGGGCGGAGTCAGGCGCCCCGGACCACGCGCAGTTCCGCGGGATCCCTGACGCAATCCAGGATCATCGACTTCTCGCGCCACGAGAGCACGCGGCGCGGCTCGATCTCCACGCTCAGGACGCCGACCTCGTCCGCCAGCTCCCCGAGCGGTTCGCCCTTCGGGCCGTAGGCCTGGGACTCTCCCTTGTAGACCAAATGTCCGTCGGTGCCCGTGCAGTTGGCGCCGAGCGCGTAGGCGAGGTTGTCGATCGCGCGGGCCCGGAGCAGCGCGCGCCAGTGCTCGCTTCGCGTCTTCGGCCAGTTGGCGCCGATCGCGAAGAGCTGCGCCCCGAGGAGCGTCGCGCGGCGGAAGCATTCGGGGAAGCGCAGGTCGTAGCAGACCATCGGGCAGACGACGACGTCGTTCCATTCGTAGAGGAGCAGGCGGTCGCCGCGTCCGAAGACCTCCTCCTCGCCGCCGAAGCGGAACGGATGGATCTTCTCGAACGTGCCGATCGTCCGGCCGTCGGGGCCGTGGACGGAGACCAGGTTCTGGAGCCGTCCGTCCTTCCCGAGCCCGACGCCCGTCCCCTGGACCGTGCAGCGCCATTCGCGCGCGGCGTCGGAGAGGAACTCGGCCGTCTCCTCCAGCTTCCCGTCGCCCTCGGCCGCGTCGCGCGAACCGGGCCCGAACCCGCAGGCGAAGAGCTCCGGCAGGACCACCAGGTCGCCCGGCGCGGGCGCGAGGCCGCGGAGCAGCTCGCGGACCTGCGCGAAGGCCGCCTTTTTGCCCTCAGAGGGCCATGCCGTCTGCAGAAGATGGGCGCGCATGCGGGAAAAATAGGTCCTATATTTTCGCCATGCAAGTTCGATACAACGCCCCCGTCGTCATCACCTTCTCCATCCTCTGCGTGGCGGTGCTGCTCCTCTCGCTGCTCTTCGGAGGATCGTTCCTCGAGGCCTTCTCCGCCCCCGGCCGCGGCGCCTTCTCCGCGCGCGACCCCTTCGACTGGCTGGCGATCCTGCTCCATCCGCTGGGGCACGCCTCGTGGGAGCACCTGCTGGGCAACCTGAGCATCATCCTGCTGGTGGGCCCGATGCTCGAGGAGAAGCACGGCTCCCGCGCCATGGTCCTCATGATCGTCATCACGGCGCTGGTCACCGGGCTGCTGAACGTCTTCTTCTTCTCCTCCGCGCTGATGGGCAGCTCCGGCGTGGCCTTCATGATGATCCTGCTCTCGAGCTTCGTCAACCGAGGCGCGGGCGACATCCCGCTGAGCTTCATCCTCGTGGCGCTGCTCTTCCTCGGCCGCGAAATCGCCGGCGACGGCGCCGTGGGGGTCTCCCACTTCGCGCACCTGGTCGGCGGCCTGATGGGCGCGCTCTTCGGGTTCCTGCGCCACCGCTAGGCCCGCGATGGCCTCCTCCTCCCCCTCCGAACCGCTGACGCCACCGCCCGGACCGGCGCTGGTCTGCCGCGTCATGGGAAAGTCGGGCCCGGTCGAGCGGATCGCCCGGGTCCGCCGGGTCTACCGGAACGACGTGCTGGCCCTGGAGGCCTGCGACGACCCGGACCTGTCGCCCCGGATCTTCTTCGCGAAGGAGGCGGTCGACTGGCAAAAGCTGACCGACTGGGTCCTGATGGCCTGGTCCGGGGGGCGGATGGCCCTTCCCCCGGGGTTCCGGCCGCTGCGCCGCGTCCCCGACGAGCTTCTCGAGCGGCTGAAGGCCCTTCCCGCGGAGGGGCGGCGCAAGGCCATCGCCCGGATGCGCGAGACCGGATTCCTCCCCGCCGCCCTCGAGCTGGCCCCCGCGACCGCCCCCGGCGGGCTCTCCTTCTCCGAAATCCGGGAGCGCTGCCTGCTGGCCCCCGGCGAGAAGCCCCTTTCCCGCCCGAAGCGCCAAACGGCCCGCGGAAAGCGCCCCCTTTCGGGGCAATAAACTATATTCGCACCCAATACACCTTTAATTAGGCGGGGTCCCGATGATCGGCGACGGTTTGCTTCTGATGGTTCTCGGCATGGGCGTCGTGCTGACGTTCCTCTGCCTGCTTTTCGGGCTGACGACCCTGATGGGGCGCGTGATCCCCGCCGGGCCCGCCCCCGCGCCGAAAGCCTCCTCCTCCCGACCCTCCTCTTCGGACGACGCAACGCTCGTCGCCGTGATCTCCGCCGCGATCGCCGCTCACAGGGCCCGCGGCTGATTTTTTAGAAAGGAAAGACGACATGGCAAAGAAACGCATTCTCTTCCAGGACACCTCCTTCCGCGACGGCTTCCAGTCGATCTTCGGCGCCCGCGCGTTCACCAAGGACTTCATG
>CADBQJ010000206.1 GCA_902796785.1 Fibrobacter succinogenes | reverse complement strand
CGCGGGCGCCGTGGCGGTCCTTTCCGAAGACGGAGAAGGCGAGCGCGCGGCGCGCTGCGAAAACGTCGCCGCGAAGATGGCCGACCTCGCCTCGCGCATGTGGGGCCTTCCCTCCGACGACCTCTCGCTCTGGGCCGTGACCGGCACCAACGGCAAGACCACCTCGACCTTCCTCCTCGAATCGGCGCTCCGGGCCGCCGGCCGCCCCTGCGGCCTGCTCGGCACGGTCTCGAACCGCGTGGGGGCGCAGGCCGTCCGCGCGCGGCTGACGACGCCGGGCATGCTCGACTTCCACCGCTTCGCCGCCTCCGTGCGCGACGAGGGGATCCGCGACCTGGTCTTCGAGGCCTCCTCGCACGCGCTCGACCAGGGCCGCCTCGGCAACCTGCGCGTCCGCGCCGCCGCGTTCACGAACCTCACGCAGGACCACCTGGACTACCACGGCGACATGGAGAGCTACTTCCGCGCCAAGAAGCGCCTCTTCTCCGACTTCCTCGTCCCGGGCGGCCGCGCGGTCGTCAACGTCGACAACGCCTACGGCGCGCGCCTGGCCGACGAGCTCGGGAAGACCGCCTGGCGCGTCTCGCGCGTCGACGGGAACGCCGACGTCGCGCTCGTCGAGGACCGCTCGTCCGGCTTCCTCCAGAGGATGACCGTCCGCACCCCCGCCGGGACGCTCCGGATCGAAAGCGGGCTGCCGGGCGCCTTCAACCAGGAAAACCTCCTGGGCGCGGCCGGCTGGGCCGTCGCCGCGGGAGTCCCGCTCGGGGCGATCGAGGAGGGCTTCGCCTCCGTGCGCGTGCCCGGGCGGATGCAGGTGGTCTGCGACGGTCCCGCCACGGTCGTGGTGGACTACGCGCACACCCCCGACGCCGTGGAACGCGTCCTCCGGGGTCTCCGCCCGAACGTCAGGGGGCGCCTCGTCGTCCTCTTCGGATGCGGCGGCGACCGCGACAGGACCAAGCGGCCGAAGATGGCCGCCGCGGCGGCCCGTCTCGCCGACCGCGTCGTGCTCACCTCCGACAACCCCCGCCACGAGGACCCGCTGGCCATCCTGGCGGACGTCCGCGCGGGGATCCCCGCCGGAACCGACTTCGTCGAGGAGCCCGACCGCCGCAAGGCGATCGCCCTGGCCGTGTCGGAGCTCCGCGAGGGCGACGCGCTGCTGCTCGCGGGGAAGGGGCACGAGGACTACCAGATCTTCGGGGACGAGAAGGTCCCCTTCGACGACGCCGTCGAGGCGCGCCGCGCATGGGAGGAACGCCGGTGGAACTGAAACTGAAGATCGCGGAACTGCCTTCGCTTCTCGGAGCCCCGCTCTGCGGCGCCCCGTCCGACGCGCTCGACCGCGACGTGGACCTCTGCCTCGACTCGAGGCTGGCCGGCGAGGGGTCGGTCTTCCTCGCGCTGCGCGGCGAACGTTTCGACGGGCACGATTTCGTCCGCCAGGTTCTGGCGAAAGGAGCTGTCATGGCGATTGTCGACGAGAAATGGGTGGCGGCGCAGAAGGGCGAGATCGGGGCCTACGTCCCCGTGAAGGACACGGGCGAGGCGCTGCTGCGCCTGGCCGCCGGATACGCGAAGCGCTTCTCCGTCCGCAGGATCGCCGTCACCGGCTCCAACGGCAAGACCACCACGAAGGAGATGATCGACGCGATCCTCTCCCGCCGCTGGAACGGCATCGCCACCGAGGGCAACTACAACAACCAGGTGGGCGTGCCGCTCACGCTCTTCCGCCTGCGCCACGAGCACCGCTACGCCGTCGTGGAGATGGGGACGAACCATCCCGGCGAGATCGCGCCGCTCTCGAACGCCGTGCAGCCCGACGTGGCGCTGATCACGATGGTGGGGGACTCGCACCTGGAGTTCTTCGGCGACCGCGCGGGCGTGTTCCGCGAGAAGAGCAGCATCGCCCAGGGGCTGCGGCCCGGCGGCTGGCTGGTGGTCAACGCCGACGACGACATGCTCTGCAGGCTGCGCTCCACCTCGCGCCACAAGCTGATGACCTTCGGCGTGGAGCGCGGGCAGGTGCGCCCCAAGAACCTGACCTGGGACGACGACGCCTGCGCCCGGTTCACCATCGGCCGCACGGAGTTCCGCCTGGGCGTCCCCGGCATGCACTGCCTCTACGACGCGCTGGGCGCGATCGCGGTCGGGACGCTCTTCAAGATCCCCAAGGGCGAGATGGCCGCGGCCCTGCGCGGGTTCCGCGGCGCGGACCTGCGGATGCAGCTGCGCGAATGCAACGGCGTGCGCGTGGCCGCCGACTGCTACAACGCCAACCCCACCTCGATGCGCGCGGCCCTGGCCACCGTCGGCCGGATGCGCGCCGCCGGCGACCGCGTGGCGGTGCTGGGCGACATGCTCGAGCTGGGCGAGGGGGCGCGCGGGATGCACGCCGAGATGGGCGAGCTGGTGGCCGCCAACGGATTCGACCGCCTGGTCACCGTCGGCTCCCTCTCCGAGGCGATCGGGGAGGCCGCCGTCCGCCGCGGGCTGCCCGCCGAGCGGTGGACCCGCTGCGCCGACGCCGCGGAGGCGATCGCCGCGCTCGAAAAGACCGTGAACCCCGGGGACCTCGTGCTGGTGAAGGCCTCGCACTCCATGCACCTGGAGCGCGTGGTGGAGGCCCTGGGAACGAAGGAGGAGAGACGATGACGGAAACGATGGCAGCGACCGCCGCCGAAGAGCTCCTGGCGCGCCGCGAGCAGCTGTGGCTGCTCCGCGAATCCACGATGGAAGCCCGCCCCGCGCTGGGGTGGCAGGCCTTTTTCGCCGACCTCTGGGAGGCGATCGACTTCCCCGGGAAGACGCGGCTGCGCGTGGGCGCGCCGCTCGGCCCGTCCGACGCGCTCGAGATCCGCGACGACTTCTCGTCGCTGCGGGTGGACCGCGAGACGACCGCCGCCGCCCTGGAGATGGCGCGCGAGCCCGGCGTCGAGGACGGCCGCGTCCGCGTGGCCGACGGGATGATCTCGCTGGTCCGGCGCCGCTGCTCGCACGTGATCGCCGTCGTGGACGAGCTGAAGCTGCTCGACCCCGGCTGGCTCGACGTGGTGGTCTGCGCGCTGCAGTGGGCCGCCTGGCAGGGCGCCGAGCCCGAGGAGATGCGCGACGGGCTGATGCGCTGCTGCCTCGGCCCGGGACAGTTCGAGGAGATCGGCGAACGCGGCGGCCTGCGCTTCCTGAACGGCTACGGCTTCCGCTCGCAGCAGGAGGCGAACCGCGCGCTCCGCTGGAGCGCCGAGCCCGCGCTGGTGGTGCTGGGCGGCGGCTTCATCCTCCTGGACTCGCGCCTCGAGGAGACGCTGATCGCCGGCGGCTCCACCCTGATCCACCTGATGGACCTTCCCCGCTCGCAGCGAGGCATCCTCCGCCGCTACGTGGACGTCTACGCCGTCCCGTCGATGGAGGCCGCGCTCCGCAAGGTCCTCGCCCTCTCCGAAGGCGAGAAGACCGTGATCTGCTTCCCGGCGATCGGATGCGGCGAGGTCGAAGCGCTCAAACTCGGCTCCAAGTGGGCCGCCGCGGTGACGGAGAGGAAATGACGAAGAAGGGCTGGGCGATCGACTGGCTGCTGCTCGGAAGCGTGCTCGCGCTTCTGGCGCTCGGCATCGCGATCGTCTTCAGCTCCAGCACGCACATCGCGCTGGTCAAGGGCTACGCCCCGACCTACTACATGCGGCTCCACCTGCTCAACGTCGTCCTGGGCCTCGGGGCGATGGCCTTCGCGATCTTCGTCCCCGCGAAGGCGTGGGAGCGCCGCGCGCGCTTGTTCTTCTTCGTCGCGGTCGCGCTGCTGGTCCTCGTGCTCGTCCCCGGGATCGGCAAGAACATCAACGGCGCGCAGCGCTGGCTCCGCGGCCCCTTCGGCATCCAGCCCTCCGAGTTCGCCAAGATCGCCATCGTCTTCTTCCTCGCCTTCAAGCTCAAGGCCACGGAGCACCTGCGCAAGTCCTTCAGGGAAGGGCTCCTCCCGCCGCTCATGGTCATCGGCATGGTGGCGTTCCTCCTGGTGCTGGAGCCCAGCAACTCCATGGCGCTCATCGTCACCGGGATCGGCGTCGGCATGCTCTTCGCGTGGGGCTGCAACCTCTGGCACCTCGGCCTGCTGGCGGCGGGCGCCCTCCCCCTCGCCGCGGCCGTCCTCCTCGGGCAGGCGCACTCGCGGGCGCGCATCGCGGCGCTCTTCGGGCTGGGCGAGCAGGGGACCCTGGCCGTCAACGCCGCCACGCACCAGAGCGACATGCTCAAGGCCCTGGGCAACGGCCAGCTCTTCGGCACCGGCATCGGCAAGGGCGTGCTGGGGAACGGCCAGGTCTCGGAGCCCTTCACCGACGCGATCTTCTCCATGCTCGGCGAGCAGCTGGGCTTCCTGGGGTCGGCCCTCGTCCTCGTCTGCTTCGGCGTGCTCATCTGGCGCGGCATCCGGATCGCCGACGAGCAGGACGACACCTTCGCGTTCCTCGTGGCGTTCGGCATGACGCTGCTGATCGCCTTCAACGTCTTCATCCACGTCGGCGTCTGCGTCCAGATGGGACCCGCCACGGGGCAGCCGCTGCCGCTGATCAGCTACGGCGGCACCAGCATGATCGTTTCGCTTTTCGCCTGCGGGATCCTCCTCGGACTCTCGCGCAGGGCGGCATCCACGGGAGAAGCAGCATGAAAAAGGTGATGTTCGCGTGCGGCGGCACCGGCGGCCACGTCTATCCGGCGGTCGCGCTGGCCGAATCCTGGCGCAGCGCCGGGTTCGGCGAAGTCTGCTTCGCGGGAAGGACCGCGGGCATGGAATACCGCCTGATCGGCGACAAGTGGCGCTTCTGCCCCGTGCTCGCGTGGCCGCTCAGGCGCGGAAGCGTCGCGGCCAACCTGCTGCTGCCGTTCCGCCTGGTCCGCTCGCTGCTCTCGGCGCTGAAGGTCGTCCGGGCCGAGCGCCCCGACCTGGTGGTGGGCACGGGCGGCTACGTCTCGCTCCCCGTGGTCGCGGCCGCCAGGATCCTCGGCGTCCCCGTCTTCCTCCAGGAGCAGAACGCCGTCGCCGGCGTGGCCAACCGCGTGGCCAGCCGCTTCGCCCGCAAGGTCTACCTGGCCGACGCCGCCGCCGCCAAGGCGCTGCGCTGCCCGTGGGAGCTGACCGGGAACCCGGTGCGTCCGCTCCCCGTGAAGGAAAAGCCCGCCGTCCCCGCCGAATTCGCCGGCGCCGAGCGGCGCGTGCTCGTGCTGGGCGGCTCGCAGGGCGCCAAGGGGCTCAACGACCGCCTGCTCGCCTGCCGCGAGAAGATCGGCGCGCGCAGGGGGCTCGCCTTCGTCTGGCAGACCGGCCCCGCCCAGATCGACGAGGTGACCGCCGCGGTCAAGGAGTTCCCGAACGTCCATCCCGCGGCCTTCGTCTCGCAGGTCTATCCCTACATGCAGACCGCCGACCTGGTCGTCTGCCGCGCCGGCGCCTCCACGCTGGCCGAGATCACCGCCTTCGGGAAGCCGACGATCCTCGTCCCCTTCCCCTTCGCCACGGCGAACCACCAGGAATACAACGCCCGCACGCTGGAACGCGCCGGCGCCGCGCTGGTGGAGCTGGAGTCGGAGCCCGACGACCTCTGGAACAAGATCTCGTCGCTGCTCGACGACCCCGAACGCCTGCGCGCGATGGGCGAGGCGGCCCGGAAGCTCGGCCACCCCGACAGCGCCATGGAAATCGCGAAGAAGCTCCACGCGGAGGTGTCGGAATGATCGGCGGAGTGGCCGCGTCCCGTTTCCGGAAGATCCACTTCGTGGGGATCGGCGGCGCCGGCATGAACGGCATCGCCGAGGTGCTCCACGCCCACGGGTTCGTCGTCTCCGGCTCCGACGCCAGGGAGAGCGAGACCCTGAACCGCCTGGCCGGGCTCGGAATCACCGTGCACGTGGGCCACAGCGCCGAGTGGGTGAAGGACGTGGACCTGGTGGTCTACTCCTCGGCCGTCCCGAAGGACAACCCCGAGCGGCTCGCCGGCATGGAGCGGGGGATTCCCGTCATCCGCCGCGCCGAGATGCTGGGCGAGCTGATGCGGCTCAAGTACTCCATCGCCGTCGCGGGCACGCACGGCAAGACCACCACCACCTCGATGATCGGCCAGATCTGGAACCAGGCCGAGCTGCGCCCCACCATCATCGTGGGCGGCATCGTCGACCGCCTGGGCGGCGGCGCGCAGTACGGCGACAGCGACTTCCTCATCGCCGAGGCGGACGAATACGACCGCTCCTTCCTCGAGATGAACCCCTCCGTGGCGGTGCTGACCAACGTCGACGCCGACCACCTGGACTGCTACGGCGACATCTCCGAGATCCGCAAGGCCTTCGTGACCTTCGCGAACAAGATCCCCTTCTACGGCTACGCGGCCGCCTGCATCGACGACCCCGGCGTGCGCGAGGTGGTGCCGAAGCTGCGCCGCCGCGTCGTCACCTACGGCGTGTCGCCCCAGGCGGAATACCGCGCCGTCGACATCCGGCCGGAAGGGGAGAAGACCTCCTTCGGGCTCGTCGTCCGCGGCGAAGCCCGCGGGGAGATCGTCCTGGGCGTCCCCGGGCGCCACAACGTGCTGAACGCGCTGGCCGCCGTCGCCGTCTCGACGGAGGAGGGCGTGGCGCTCGAGACCGTCCGGACCGCGCTCGCGCAGTTCGCCGGCGTGCGCAGGCGGTTCGAGCGCAAGGGGAGCGCGAACGGCGTCGAGGTCTTCGAGGACTACGCGCACCATCCCAAGGAAGCCGAGGCCACGCTGGCCGCGGCCCGCGACAACTGGCCCGGGCGGCGCATCGTCGTCCTCTTCCAGCCGCACCTCTTCACCCGCACGCGCGACCAGGCCGACGCCTTCGGCTCGGTCTTCCTCGGGTGCGACCTGCTGCTGCTGGCCCCGGTCTATCCCGCGCGCGAAGCGCCCATCCCCGGAGTGACCAGCGCGCTGGTGGCCGACGCCGCCCGCCGCCGCGGCCACCGCCAGGTCGTGGAGCTCTCCTCCAAGGAGGAGGCCGTCGCGGTCCTGAAGGAAAAGACGAAGCCCGGCGACCTGGTGATCGTCATGGGCGCCGGCGACGTCGGCAGGATGAGCATGCCCATCGTGGAGGCCCTCGGAAAATGAACTTCTCGAAGCGCAGGATCGGCGTGAACGAGCGGGCGCTCATCGAGGCCCGCCGCCGCGAGAGGGCGAACTCCCTCCTCGCGTGGCTCCGCCGCACCCTGCGCGCGAGCAAGATCGGGATGGCCGGCCTCGTCGCTCTCGCGCTCGCCGCGACGTGCGGCTGGGGCGTCCTCGCGTGGTGGCACCACACCGGCGGCGGCGTCCTGCGCGCCGTGGAATGCCGCGGCGAGGGCTGCCGCGGAGGCGCCCTGATGAACGAGCTCGGCCTGGAGCTGGGCATGCCGATGGAGGACCTGAAGCTCGCCGCCGTGCGCGCCCGCGTCCTCGACGACGAACGCGGCGGCCGCGTCTCCGTGGCCCGCGAGTTCGGCAGCGGCAAGCTTGTGCTCGAGGTGGAGCGCCGGCCCCTCCTCGCGCGGTTCCGCCCCGCGGGCACCGGCACCTGGTGGGTCCTCTCCTCCGGCGGCATGGTCGAGCCCCTCGAGGCGCGCGCCGCCCGGATCGGCTACCGCGAGAGCACCGAGCTTCCGATCGTGGAGGCGGAGGGCCGCGTCGACTGGCGCGCCGTCGCGGGCTTCCTCGAGGCGCTGCGCGCCGACTCCACGCTCTGGAACGAGCTGTCGGAGCTGAAGATCTCGAAGGGAGGCGGGTTCGCCGACGCCTGGCTCGTCTCCTGCGCCCACAGGCTGGTCATCCGGCTGGACGACGAGGGCATCGTCGGACTCGGCCGCTACTACCGCTATCTGAGGAACAGGCCGGAACTGCAGAACAAAAGGACAATCGACTTGAGATTCGGGGGATTCGCGTATGTCTCGTGACCGCACCGCAGCATTGAAGACCAGTTCGTCCGCGATCGTCGGACTCGACATCGGCACGTCGAAGGTGAAGCTCGTCATCGCCGAGCCCGACCCCAACGGCGGCCTGCCGATCATCAACGGCCTCGGCGAGGCGGAGTCCAAGGGCGTCGCCAGCGGGCACGTGATGAACGTCAACCAGGCCGCCGACGCGGTCAGGCGCGCCGTGGAGGCCGCCGAGCAGTTCACGGGCATCGACGTCAAGCGCGTCTACGTGAGCATCTCCGGCAAGAACACCTGGTCGCTCTCCTCCACGGGCCAGTACACCGTCTCCAAGGCGGGCAACCGCGAGATCAACGGGCGCGACGTGGACGCGGTCATCGACCAGTCCTCCTCGATCTCGCGCCCGGCCGACACGCAGATCATCCACGTGATCCCGAACGAATTCACCGTCGACGGGCAGCCGATCCCCGACCCGTGCGGCTGCACCGGCGTCCGCCTCGAGGCGACCGTCCAGCTGATCCTGGCCAACTCCCGCGACTGCGACAACCTGCGGGCGGCCGTGGAGCGCGCCGGGCTGCAGGTCGAGGAGATCGTCCTGGGGAGCCTCGCCGCCTGCGAGTCGGTCCTCACCGAGGAGGAGAAGCAGATGGGCGTGGCCGTGATCGACCTCGGCGCGGGCACCACGAACGTGGCCGTCTACTGCCGCGGGTCGCTCCACTTCGCCGCCTCCACCTCCATCGGCTGCGAGATGGTCACCAGCGACCTCACCAAGTGCCTCCACATCGACGACAAGCAGGCCGAGGAGATCAAGTGCCGCTACGGCGCCTGCAGCGTTCCGGAGGTCGCGGACTGCGACGTGTCGCTCAGGGGGCTGGGCAACCGCGCCGAACGCCAGGAGAAGCGGTCGCGGATCGCGGAGTACATCGAGCCCCGCGTGCGCGAGATCCTCCAGGACGCGCAGGAGCTCCTGGTCCGCAACAACCTGACCAAGCTCCTCGTGGCGGGCGTCGTCCTGACGGGCGGCGGCTGCCAGATCAACGGAATCGAGAAGGTGGCCGCCGACGTCTTCGGCGACCTCCCCGTCGCGATCGGCTATCCCCGCACCAGCGCCACCGGCCTCAGCCGCGTGGCCGCCACGCCCGGTCTCGCCACCTGCGTCGGACTCGTGGACTACGCCGCGAACCGCATCCACGCCGGGGAATCGCGCCCCGGCGCCGGATCCGCCGGGTTCGTCAAGACGGTCGCCGGCGGAATCGCCGCCGTGCTGCGCAAGCTCTTTTAACAACAACAAACCTCAACAGGGAGACAACCATGGGAATCATCGAACTCGACGAAGCCGGAAACGCGGGCAACCGCGCGAAGATCAAGGTGGTCGGCGTCGGCGGAGCCGGCGGGAACACGCTCAACCACATGGCCGAAAGCGGCATGGAGGGAGTGGAGTTCATCGCCATCAACACCGACGCGCAGGCGCTGGAGCGCTCGCTCGCGGCCAAGAAGCTCGCGATCGGCGAACGCGCGCTGGGCGCCGGCGGCAAGCCCGAGAAGGGCGCCGAGGCCATCAACTCGCAGCGCGAGGAAGTGAAGGCGCTCCTCGAAGGCGCCGACATGGTCTTCATCGCCGCGGGCATGGGCGGCGGCACGGGCACCGGCGCGGCCCCGGTCGTGGCGGAGATCTGCCGCGAACTCGGGATCCTCTCGGTGGCCGTGGTCACCAAGCCCTTCATCTGGGAAGGGCCCGTCCGCAAGCGCAACGCCATCGAGGGGATCGAGAACCTCGCGGGCGCCGTCGACACCCTCATCACCATCAGCAACCAGAACCTCCTCTCGATCATCGACAAGAAGTCCTCGATCAAGGACTCCTTCGCCAAGGTCGACGACGTGCTGGGCAACGCCGTGCGCGGCGTGACCAACATCATCGTCAAGTCCGGCTACATCAACGTGGACTTCAACGACGTCCGCACCGTGATGGAGCAGGGCGGCGACGCCCTGATGGGCATGGGCGAGGCCTCCGGCGAAGGACGCGCCGAACGGGCGGCCCAGATGGCCCTCGAATGCCCGCTGCTCAACAACGTCTCGGTCTGCGGCGCCACCGGGCTCCTGGTGAACATCTGCGGCTCCGACGAAATGAGCATGGTCGACGTGAGCGAGGCGATGAACTACATCCAGGGCCAGATCGGCGAGACGGTCTCCACCAACACCATCTTCGGCGCCGTGATCGACCCCTCCATGGGCGACCGCATCTCGGTGACCATCATCGCCACCGGCTTCGAATCGGGCAACCGCGAACGCCGCCGCGAGGAACGGAAGACCGAGGAATCGCTGCCCGTCCTGATGGAAATCGGCAAGGGCGCGGCCGAAGAGGTCGCCTGCTCCGCCGGCTGCGTCGCCGAAGCCTTCTCCGAATCCGCCCAGGACCTGGTCGCGGCCGAACCCGCCGCCGAAACCACCCCGAGCGCGATGTTCCCCGCCGTCGAACCCCGCTTCGTCTCCGAAGAGGGCTTCAGCGAAGAGGGAACCGCCGCCGCCGCCCCCGAACCCGCCCCGGCCTCCGGCCTCGAACGGTTCGCGGGCTACCAGATGAACATGAACGACCGCGAAATCCCCGCGTTCCTCCGCAACAGGGACCGCTAGGAACCGGCCGCCAGAAGAACTTTTGTCTCCCTCGATACAAAGCGCCCCCCGCTTCGGCGGGGGGCTTTTTT
>CADBQJ010000205.1 GCA_902796785.1 Fibrobacter succinogenes | reverse complement strand
GAACGTGGAGCTGTCGTGCCGGAACTTGACCGCGCCGCGGAGGACCAGCTCGCCCTGCGAGCGCATGCCCGACATCTGGGCGGCGTTCTGGAGCAGCAGCGGCTGCGTCTGCGCGAAGAGCCATCCGCAGCACAGCGCGAGGGCGGCGGCGATCCGTCTCATTTCGCCTTTTCCCCCGCCTGGAGGCGCGGCCCGGCGTCCTGGAAGATGCCGCGGACGTCGGAGAGGATCTTCCAGTCGCGCAGCCTGGAGTCGGAGACCAGCCCCTTCCCCTGGAGCACGTCGCCGTCGCGGGAGACCACGCGCACGTCGGCGTCGGTGGTCACGCGGTCGGTGGCCTTGCTGTAGAGGAGCGAGTCGCTGCGCACCGAGGCGCCGTCGAGCGACTGGGCGTGGACGTTGCCGTAGGCGCGGATGGAGGAGAAGTTGCCGTCGATCGTGCCGGAGTCGGCGCGGAGCGTGGCGGCGCGGTAGCCGAGCGAATCAAAAAACTCAACGTCGACGGGACGGACGAAGAGCCGCTCGTCGTTGCCCCACCGCTCCAGGTATCCGGTGCGGAGCCGCCAGACGAGAGCGGGGCCGTCGTGGAAGTCCATCGTCACGGTGTCGTCGAAGAGCATGGCCGGGCGCGGCAGGGGGCGCCGGACGGGCTTTTCGTCCTCCAGCGGAGTGCAGGCGGCGCAGAGCGCGAGGGCGAGCGCCCCGGCGAGGAGGAGGGCGGCGCGGGGCCGATTTCCGGAAACGCCGATCATTCCCCAAAAATAGGAGGTTTATTCTTGCTAGATTGCGTCGAAACAGGAGAACCACGATGGAAATTCCCTCTCTGGACAGCATCAAGGGCGTGATCAACCAGGGCGCCGACCTTCTGGCCCGCGGCGCGAGCGTGCTCACCCAGGGGGCGACCGCCTCCGCGGCCAAGGTGGAGGGCGCCGCCCGCGTCGGCAAGCTCCGGCTGGACCTGCTGGCCCTGGAGCGGAAGTTCAACCGCCACTGCACCGAGCTGGGGCAGCTGACCTACGACCACTACGCCGAGGGGCGCCCGATCGCGGAGCTCCTGGACGAACGCGACTTCGCCTACCACCTGGGCTACCTGCGCGAGCTGAAGGCCGCCATGGCCGCCGCCGAGGCGCGCATCAAGCAGGCCGAGGCCGAAGGCGCCGCCGAAGGGGCCGAGCCCGAGGAAGAGCCCGACGTCGGGGAACCCGCGGAAAAAGCCGCCCGGGAGAACGAGTCCGAAGGCCGCTGACCGGGACGGCCGATGGCGCGCACCCCGCTGGAAATCGACTTCATCCCCAAGGGGAAGGGAACCGCCAGGCACTGGAGCCTGTCGCGGGCGCGCATCGCCTTCTGGCTTTTCCTGGCAGGGGCGGGAATCGGCGGCTGGGTCTGGCTCTCCCTGGAGGGCGAGGAGGCGCTCCGGCGGCTCCGCAATCCCGAGCTGGAGATCGTCCGCGCCGAGAACGAGGCCCTCGCCCGCACGCTCGAGCGCTACGACGACGCGGCGGCGAAGATCAAGACCGGGCTGGAGGAGGTGCGCCAGACGCAGGAGCGCATCGTCGGCCTGGCCGACATCCAGGCCCGGGGCGAGGTGCTGGGCGAACGGCCGCGCCCCCCGGCCAACGGCGTCGTCGCGCTGAACAAGGCCCGCGAGCTGCTCGACGCGAAGACCGCCACCAAGGCGCTGATCGCCTCCGAGACCGGGCTTCCCGAGCTTCCGGTGGTGCTCCCCTTCCGGCGCCCGCACGGCGTCTCCGTGACCTTCGGCCCGCACCTGGACCCCTTCACCGGGCGGACCGCCTTCCACGAGGGGATCGACTTCCCCGGCAACGAGGGCGACACGGTCCTGGCGCCCGCCCGCGGCGTCGTGCTGCGCACCGGGTCGGACTGGGCGACGGGGACGCGGCTGGTCCTGGCGCACGCGCACGGGATCACGACCGTCTACGCGCACCTGGACAAAACGCTCGTGCCCGCGGGCCGCAAGGTGGAGCGCGGCACCCCGATCGCGCTCCTGGGCAACAGCGGCCGCTCCTCCGGACCGCATCTCCACTACGAAATCCGGCGCGACGGCTCGCCGGTCGACCCCGACAACGCCATCATCGCGTTCGACTACGCCCCGGAGTCGGACAAGGAGCAGACAGAATGAAACGCAAACCGCCGGCGAACGCCAAGGTCTTCGAGCAGAACGTCATCGCGCTCGTGTGGGACTTCGACAAGACCCTCATCCGCGACTACATGCAGGCCCCGCTTTTCCGCAGGTACAAGGTCGACTCCGCGCGGTTCTGGGCCGAGGTGGACGCCCTCGCCGAAGTCTACGCCAAGCGCGGCATCGCCTGCAACCGCGACACGCTCTACCTCAACCACCTGCTCACCTACATCGAGCACGGCCCGCTGAAGGGGCTGACGACCGACGACCTCTTCGCCGTCGGGGCCGAGCTGGAATACTACCCCGGGCTGCCGGAGTTCTTCAAGGACATCAAGCAGCGCGTGGCGGACGACAGGACCTTCTCGAAGTACGGCATCGCCGTGGAGCACTACATCGTCAGCACCGGCTTCGCCGACACCATCCGCGGCAGCGCCATCGCCAAGTACGTCGACGGCATCTGGGGATGCGAGTTCATCGAGGAGCCCATGCTCCCCGGCTTCCTCGGGCGGAAGCGGCAGCCCAAGGTCGGGCCGCGCCAGATCCGGCAGATCGCCGCCTCGTTCGACAACACCTCCAAGACGCGCGCCCTCTTCGAGATCAGCAAGGGGGCCAACCGCGTGAAGTCGATCGACGTCAACTCCAAGATGATGGAGCACGACCGGCGGATTCCCTTCGACCACATGATCTACGTCGCCGACGGCCCCAGCGACGTGCCGGCCTTCTCCATCCTCAACCAGTTCAACGGGCAGACCTTCGCCATCTACCCCGAGGGCGACCGGGCGGCCTTCGAGCAGGTCGACCGGCTCCGGCAGGACGGGCGCATCGACATGTTCGGCCCGGCCGACTACCGCGAGAAGACGCAGACCTGGATGTGGCTGACCGACCACGTGGCGAAAATCGCCCAAAAGATCGTGGAAGCCAAGGAAGAGCGGCTTCGGCAGGCGGTTTCGGACCCGCCGCGCCATTTGTAACCGCCCCGCCCCCGTTTCGGCGCCCCGTTTAACTACATTTGCCCGCGGAAGCGTGGCCGAGTGGTTGAAGGCGGCGGTCTCGAAAGCCGTTGGAGGGTTCTGCCCTCCCGGGAGTTCGAATCTCTCCGCTTCCGTAGAAGAAAAAGGCGTCCCGACCGGGGCGCCTTTTTCGCGTTTTCGCGGGATTCCGGGCGCGTTCAGCCCTGTCCGAAGAGGTCGCACTGCTCGAGCTCCTTGACGTGGAAGGAGCGGCGGTGTTCGGGGGTGTACCCGAGCCGGCGGATGCCGTCGAGGTGCTCGCGCGAGGGGTAGCCCTTGTTCTTTTCGAGCGCGTAGCCGGGGTATTTTTTCGCCAGCTCGACGATCAGGCGGTCGCGGTGCACCTTGGCCAGGACCGACGCCGCCGCGATCGACTGGACGCGCGCGTCGCCCTTGACCACGCAGAACTGCCGGGCGGGGTCGATTCCCCGCACGAGGAGCGACCCGTCCATCAGCAGCCTGTCCCACGGGACCGCGACCTGCTCGAGCGCGCGGCGGACCGCCAGGAAGGTGGCGCCGAGGATGTTCAGCTCGTCGATCTCCGCGGCGGAGGCCGTCCCGATTCCCCACGCGCGCGCCCTCGCCTGGATCAGCGGGAAGAGCGCCTCGCGCTTCGCCTCGGTCAGCTTCTTGGAGTCGTCCAGCCCGGGCAGCTCCGTCCCGGGGTCGAGCGCGACGACCGCGGCGGCCACCGGCCCGAAGAGCGGACCGCGCCCGGCCTCGTCGGCGCCGACCACGACGCCGAACCGCTCGCAGGCCCAGCGCTGGGCCCGTTCGGGATCGAGACCTTCGGGGATTTCGAGCCGTCCGGGGCTCATTCCCTCTTTCCGGGGGCGCCCAGCTTCCCTTCGGCGAACCGCTCGACCACCCGCCAGAGGAGGTCGTGCTCCTGGACGAGCACGCGCGCGCCGAGCGTGTCGGGCGTGTCGCCCGGGAGGACGGGCACCTGGCGCTGCGCCAGGATCTCGCCGTCGTCGTAGACCGAGTTCACGCGGTGCACCGTCGGGCCGCTGCGGTCGTCGCCCGCGGCGAGGATCGCCTCGTGGACGTGGTGGCCCCAGAGCCCGCCGCCGCGCGGCAGGAGCGAGGGGTGGATGTTGATCGCGCCGAACTCCGCGGCCTCGAGCACCTCGTCGGGCACGCGCTTCATGTAGCCGCAGAGCACCAGCAGGCGGGCGCCGCTCTCGCGGACGATCGAGACCAGCCGCGCGGTCCGCGCCGCCTCGTCGGGGTCGGTGACCGCGGAGACGTGGTGGACGGGGATTCCGTTCGCGCGGGCCAGGTCGGCCGCGCCGCATTTGGAGTTGTTGACGACCAGGAAGGCGACCTGCGCGTGGAGGTCGCCCGAGGCGATCCGCTTGAGCAGCGCCTCGAAGTTGGAACCGCGCCCGGAGGCGAAACAGCCGATTTTCAGAGGGGTTTCCTTCATTTCGCAGCCTTCCCGTGCCGTTTGAAGAGGTGTTTCGCGAGCGTCCCGAAGCCGCGCGTCAGCCGGGCCCGCTCCCTGGGGTTGCGCAGCGCGACGAGCGCCTGGCGGAGGACGTAGCCCGGGCGCAGGTAGAACTCGCGGCGGGCGCGGTCGCAGAAGTCCACCAGCTCCTGCGACGAGAGGTTGTCGCAGACCACGGTGGTGTTGTGGAATCCGTTCTTGTCGAGCCACTCGCGCCAGTCGGTCGTGGTGAGCCGCCCCGACTCGCGCAGCTGCCGGAAGGCCTCCGTGCCCGGATAGGCCATGATGGGATAGAACTGCGCCGTGTTGGGGTTGAGCCGCTTGGCCATGGCGAGCGTGTATTCCAGCGTCTCGGCGGTGTCGCCGATGTTGCCCACCATGAAGCAGCCGTGGATCAGGATGCCCGCCTTGCGCGCCGAGGCCATGAAGCGGTCCTGCGTGCCCTCGGGCAGCCCCTTGTGGATGTTCTTCAGCACCTCGGGCGAGGCCGACTCGAAGCCCACGCAGAGCTCGCGGCAGCCGGCCTTCTTCATCAGCAGGAGCAGCTCCTCGGGCACGTCGGCCCGGGCGTTGGCCGACCAGGTCAGCTTCAGCCCGCGCCGGAGGATCTCCTCGCAGATCGCGCGCGTCTGGTTCCTGTCGGCGGTGAAGGTGTCGTCCTCGAAGAAGACCTCGCCGAGCGGGTCGAAGTTCGCGACGATGTACTCCAGCTCGTCCACCACGTCCTTCGGGGAGCGCTTGCGGTAGACGTGGCCCATCAGCGTCTGCGGGACGACGCAGTAGGTGCAGCGGAACGGGCAGCCGCGCCCGGCCAGGATCACCACGATGGGGTTGAGGTTGGCGCCGTAGAAGTAGCGCCGGTAGCACGAATGGAGGTGCCTGCGGTAGACCTTCGAGACCCAGGGCAGCGAGTCGAGGTCCTCGATCTTCGGCCCCTCGGGGTTCACGCGCGCGCCGCCGGCCGTCCGGGAGGCGACGCCGGGGAGCTCCTCGGCGGGAACCGCGCCCGCGTCGCCGCGGAAGGCGCGGACCAGGTCGCGGACGGTGCGGTCCGCCTCGCCGACCACGACGTAGTCGACCCCTTCGCCCATCTCGAGCGTCTCGACCGGCTCGGCGGAGACGTGCGGCCCGATCAGGACCGTGCGCAGCGCGGGCAGCCGCCGCTTGAGCGCGGTGGCGACCTCCACGTCGTTGTGGATGGAGGGGGTGGAGGTCTGCAGCACGGCCGCTTCGGCGCCGAAGGCCGCCGCCTTTTCGAGCGACGCCTCCAGGTCGAGGCCCATCGCCGGGGCGTCCAGGAGCAGGATCTCGTTTCCGTCGGCCTCGACGCTCCCCGCCGCGTAGGAGAGGAACATCGGCCAATAGAGGGTGCTGGACTTCGTGACCGACGGACTGCGCGACTCGCGCGAGTACATCGGGAAGAACGGAGGGTTCAGGAACAGGACTTTCACTTGCTACTTCTTCACCTTCTTCGCCTTCCCGTCGACGCGCCGGAGGCCCCAGACGGAGGTCTTTTCCTCCTTGCTGGCCGACCGGATGCGGCCGCCCGCGCGCACCACGACGGTCAGCCGGGCGATGTAGGCGCCGGAGCCGGCGATGCGTCCCTCGTCGTTCACGTAGTTCCATTGCACGAAGACGGAGGGCGGGGCGTTCCCGTCGCGGTCGGTGCCGTCCATCGCCATCTGGATGCAGTTGCCGCCGAACATCTGGTCG
>CADBQJ010000204.1 GCA_902796785.1 Fibrobacter succinogenes | reverse complement strand
GGCGGGCGGCGCTACTGGCTGCGCTCGAGGGTCGTGGGGCTCGTCGGGATCGGAGGCGGACGATGACGAGGATATGCGTGGAGTGCGGCGCGGAGTTCACGGTGAATCCAAAACACCCGGTGCAGAAGTACTGCTCGAAGGTGTGCGCAAATAACGCAACCCCCACAATCGTGTGCGCACGCGCCCATGCTTGCGGGCGCCTGATACCCAACTCCGCGATCATGGCGGCGGCGCGCAAGCCGCAGGGCGTGAGCCCGGTCCGGTGGCGCATGGAGCTGCGCAGGCGGGCGAACCCGGAGCGCTACGCAATGACGGGGGTGGTGATATGACGATCATCGAGCAGCGGACGATGGAAGTGGTCGCGGCGAGCCTGCCGCGCATGGCCAAAGCCCTGGAGCGCATAGCCGACGCCCTGGAACGATTTTGCAGCCCCACTGCGGGGCGTGCCGGAGCAGAAACCGCAGAGGCAAGAGACGCGAACCTTCTGCAGGAGGCAACGCGGTGAGCCGAACCGGGGAGAGGCGCGATGTTCCACCATGCCGCACTGTTGCTCGGCATGAAATCGCGTCGCCGCGATCACCGGGGCGAGCGCACGCCCTGGCCCCGAAAAGGCTGGTAACACTGGGAAGCCGTCTGGCAGGTGCGGCGGCCATGCGTCACCTGCAATCGCTGGAGAACTGTCTGCGGAATACACCAACACGGAGCGCGCCCGTGCCAGCGAAGCGCGCAACGATTTCGCCGCGTCGACGCGGCCGTAAAACAAGGAGGCAACCATGTACATAAAAGACATCATGATCCGCGACATGCGGATGGAGGAAAGGCGCCGGAAGCGCGACGAGGCGATTGCCGCCTACGACCGCGAGATTCGCCGCAGGGTGCGGCGGCGGCGAATCAGGGCGATCGCGGAGGTGGTGGGCGCCATCCTGTTCTTCGCGCTGCTGGGGG
Organism: Fibrobacter succinogenes; assembly: GCA_902796785.1. Taxonomy (GTDB): domain Bacteria; phylum Fibrobacterota; class Fibrobacteria; order Fibrobacterales; family CADBQJ01; genus CADBQJ01. The sequence continues at coordinate 1,761 of CADBQJ010000204.1, read as the reverse complement.
TGTTCTGCTGGCTGTGCTGCGCGGCGAGCGGCTACCACTGGGAGTGAGTGATTTCCGCCGATTGACGGCGGGAGGGTAAACGAAAGGCACAAACATGAAGACCAAGACGAAGGCCAGGGCTGCGGCCGAGAAGAGTCAGCCGAAGAAGGAACAGCCCGAAGCCGTGACCGCGCCCAAGGCGGCGGAGTACAGGCGCGAGCGGAGGGAGATAGCGGTCGACCTGCTGAAGGCCGCGCCGTGGAACCCGCGGGGCAAGATCACACCGGAGAGTGTGGCCGACCTCGTGTCGAGCATCAAGTCGCTGGGAGTGATCGAGCCTCTGGTGACGATGGCGGCCACGCCCGTCAGAGAAGGCGAGTCAGGACAGTACGTGCTGATATCCGGCCACAGGCGGCTCGTGGCGGCGAAGCTGGCGGGGCTCAAGAGCGTGCCGTGCGACGTTCTCGTGGGCGTCGACGAGGCGACCGCGAGGCGCATGACGTTCATCGAGAACCTCCAGCGCAAGGACGCCGACCCCCTTCTGGAGTCGGAGCTGGTGGGCAGTCTGGTGAAGTCCGGCATGAAGCAGGACGAGATCGCCGCCGAGACCGGGCGCGGCCGCGAATGGGTGGCGCGGAGGCTGAACCTCTCGCGGCTCTCGAAGTCGTGGCGCAAGCGCGTGAAGGACGGCGAGCAGATCACGACGGACTGCCTGGAGCACGTCGCCGCCTACCCCGAAGTTGTGCAGGAGCGGCTGAAGGGAGCGAAGAACTACAACAACCCGGGCGCGGCGCTCCGCTGGTGCGACATCGAGAGCCAGTTCGACCGCGAGACGCAGGACCTGAAGAAGGCCGTGTTCGACAGGACGCCGTGCAAGACATGCCCGAACAACACGGGATGCTCGCCCGACCTGTTCGACTGGGACGGCAAGCCCGCCGCGTACGGGAAGTGCATGGACGGGAAGTGCTACAAGCGCAAGGTGGCCGAGGCCGTCAAGGCGACGATCGCGGACGCGAAGGAGAACGGCGTGGAGGTGCGCGAGTGCAAGCAGCACCCGGACTACTCCATCAGCCTGCAATCCAAGCCCGACAAGAAGCACGACACGCTGTACGTCTGGAAGGACTACAACGACGAGCCCGTGATGCAGTGGGGCGAGAGGCCGAGGACCGGGCAGGCCGGCGGAGGGCTGACCGACGAGGAGAAGGAGGCTCGGAAGCGGAAGCTGGCCGCAAACAAGGCGCGGCGGAAGCTGGCCGAGTGGTGCGCGTCCGGTGCGCTTGCGAAGGCCATCATGGAGCTGTACGACGGGAACATCCCCGTGGTCGCTCCGTTCGCGTTCCAGCATGCGTTCAGCCTGGGCGAGTACCGCTTCTCCGGCTCGGTGACTTCCATCGCGGACGCCTCGTATGCGTGCATCCAGTTCGGGAACGAGATCGAAGTCCCGGAACTTTGGGCGAAGGCCGTCGCGGAGGACATCGGCGCGACGCTCGGCAAGGAGTGGGGGCTGTCGAACGCGAAGCGGCTCCTCGGGATATTCTCCGAAGCGCACAATGCGCTGACGGAGGACGAGAGGAACCTGCTGATCCCGTACGATGAGCTGATATGGCTTCAGGAGCCGAAGCAGGTCAAGTGGGCGGAGGGCGGCGAGGACGCCGAAGCCGACGAGGAAACGGAAGACTGACGAAAGGAGCGATGCGATGCTAAACGACAAACAGCGAGAGACGGTGCGGGATTACTTCAGAAGCAATCCCAATGCCAAGCCGCAGGACATCGAGAGGCTGC
>CADBQJ010000203.1 GCA_902796785.1 Fibrobacter succinogenes | reverse complement strand
TTTTGCCCGAGTTCGTCCGATTGCGCGAATTGCCTGGTCATTTTTTGTCTTCCTCGCGAGTGGGCTTGCGCCACTCATTTTCCCGTATCAAGCAAAATGCGTGCCAAATACCTTGCTTTACAGATTTTGTCCAAATTGTGCGAAAACGGCCATTTTTGGCGGTGAAAGGCGGAAATCGCCATTCTTGTTTTACAGAAAACGTAAAAACGGCCATTTTGTTTTACAGAAAACGTAAAAAGGGCGGGAGGCCTCTCGACCTCCCGCCCAATGGCGTTCCTTAGTAGATGAAGAGCATTTCGCGGTACTTCGGCAGCGGCCAGCGGTCGTCGGGAAGGATCCGTTCGAGCGAGTCGACCGTGAGGCGCAGCTTGGCGATCGCCGCGAGGATCTCCTCGTGCTTGCCGTCGAGGGCGAGCCGGGTGTCGAGGATGTCCTTCTGCAGCTGCTTGATGCCGTCGCCGAGCGCGGTGGCGTAGGCGCGGACGTCGGGCAGCCCCTGTTCGATCGCCAGCCCGTTGGCCTTGAGCGCGTCGGAGTAGGCGCTGACGGCCTGGGGCAGGATGATGCTCTGCGCCATGTCGAAGGCGATGCGGCCCTCGATGCGGATCTTCTTGTGGTACTCCTCGAGGTTGACCTCGTAGCGCGATTCGAGCTCGCGCTTGCAGAAGACGCCGTACTTTTCGAAGAGCGCGACGTTCTCCGGCTTGTTGAGGGCCTGGAGCGCCTCCATCGTCGTGCGGACGTTGGGCAGGCCGCGGCGTTCGGCTTCCTGGATCCACTCGTCGGTGTAGCCGTTGCCGTTGAAGACGACCCGCTTGTGCTCCTTGACGATCTTCTGCAGCAGCTTCTGCAGCTCTTCGTGGAACTTCGCCCTGGGGGCCTTCTCCATCCGTTCGGAGATCAGGTCGAAGGCCTCCGCGACGATGGTGTTGAGGACGACGTTCGGTTCGGAGCAGCTCTGGCTGGAGCCGGGCGCGCGGAACTCGAACTTGTTGCCCGTGAAGGCGAAGGGGCTCGTGCGGTTGCGGTCGGTGGCGTCGCGGGGGAGCGGGGGCAGGGTGTCGCTGCCGAGCTTCATCGCGCTGCCGTGCTTGCTCGACCGGGCCTCGCCCTTCTCCAGCTGCTCCACCACGTCGGCCAGCTGTTCGCCCAGGTACATCGAGATGATGGCCGGAGGCGCTTCGTTGGCGCCGAGGCGGTGGTCGTTGCCCGCGCCGGAGACGGCCATGCGGAGCAGGTCGGCGTGCGCGTCGACGGCGTAGATGACCGCGCAGAGCGTGGTGAGGAAGATGGCGTTCTGGTGCGGGTCGGTGCCGGGGTTGAGCAGGTTGGTCCTGCCGTAGTTGACCGACCAGTTGTTGTGCTTGCCCGAGCCGTTGATGCCGGCGAAGGGCTTTTCGTGCAGCAGGCAGACCAGACCGTGGCGGTCGGCCACGCGCTGCAGCACTTCCATGATCTGCATGTTGTGGTCGCAGGCGAGGTTGACCTCCTCGAACATCGGGGCGAGCTCGAACTGCGCCGGGGCCACTTCGTTGTGGCGGGTCTTGGCGGGGATGCCGAGGCGCCACAGCTCCTTCTCCACGTCGTTCATGAAGTTGATGATGCGCGAGGGGATGGAGGCGAAGTAGTGGTCTTCCATCTGCTGGTGCTTGGCCGAGGGGGCGCCGAAGACGGTGCGGCCGGCCTGGCAGAGGTCGGGGCGCTGCAGGTAGAAGCGCTTGTCGACGAGGAAGTACTCCTGTTCGGCGCCGAGGGTGACGGTCACCTTCTGGCGGGGGACGTCGAAGAGGGCCATCAGGCGGTCGGCCGACTTCTGGAGCGCCTGGATGGAGCGCAGCAGGGGGGTCTTCTTGTCGAGCGCCTCGCCGGTGTAGCTGCAGAAGGCGGTGGGGATGCAGAGCGTGGCGCCGTTGCCGTGGCGCTTGATGAAGGCGGGGGAGGTGGGGTCCCAGGCGGTGTAGCCGCGCGCTTCGAAGGTGGAGCGCAGGCCGCCGCTCGGGAAGCTGGAGGCGTCGGGTTCGCCGACGATCAGGTTCTTGCCGGAGAAGGCCATGATCGGCCTGCCGTTCTCCACTTCGAGGAAGGCGTCGTGCTTTTCGGCGGTGGAGCCTGTGAGCGGCTGGAACCAGTGGGTGAAGTGGGTGGCGCCGCGGTCCATGGCCCACTTCTTCATGGCGTGGGCCACCGCGCCCGCGATGTCGGGGTCGAGCGCCGCGCCGTCCTCGATCGTCGCGAAGAGCTTCTTGCAGATCTCCTTGGGGAGATAGGCGCGCATCGCCTCGGCGTTGAAGACGTCTTCGCCGTAGAAGTCGAGCGAGGCCGGTTCGGGGGCCATCGTTCCGGCGGAGGGGAGGGCGGCGATTTCGC
>CADBQJ010000202.1 GCA_902796785.1 Fibrobacter succinogenes | reverse complement strand
CGTCGCGCAGGTCGAGATGGAGAAGTCCTTCTTCCGCAGGGACATCGGGCAGAAGGGGCTGCGCCGGCTGGGACTGAATTAGGGATCAGTGGTTAGGGATCAGGGATCAGTGCGTACGATCGCGCTGCGCGCCAGATGAAAAGGAAGGCTCCCGCGAGGGAGCCTTCCTTTGGCGGGAGCGCGTTCGCTGGTTTCGTCATTGTCTGACGGTAAACTTCGGCGAGATCGGTCTTGCCGTTCGCGAAGTTCAGGACGCGGCGCCGCCCGGAACCCAAAAGGTCGGGCAGTGAAACCTCCATGTCAGTCGCGCCAACGAGATTCCCGAAGAAGGCGGAAACGTCCAGCTTTCGATGCTTTGGCGAATTTCGCGGTCAAAGGCGTCGTTTCCCGTTTCGGAAGAACCAATCATAGCGCGCGAAACAATTCCGTCTTCTCCGATCTTCACGTCAATCGACAATTGGCCGTCGAAAAAGGGAACGCCCGGGGGCAACTTCGAAAGATGTCGTTGGTATAACCGGGCTATTTCGGGTTTGCGCGCTTGGGCTGATTGAAAAACGGACCATTCCGCGAGCGCCGAGCCTGGATTTACCGTCAAACCGAGGTCTCCGTGACAGGAGATGATTTCCGCGTTCGGATTGTAGGGCACGGGAAGATTGTAGGGAAGACGATAGCCATCGACATGCTCCGCGGCGGCGTTGCGGGAAATCCCGCTCCCGGAAACCGGGCCTTGCGGCCCGGAGTCCGTTTGCGTTAACGACAAGACGGCGATGGACGCCAGCGCCAAGACGGCGATGAACGACAGCGCGACGATTGAGAATCGTTTCACCATACAAGTTCTCCGTTGGGACGCTGAAGCGCGGAGTACGCGTCAAAAATACTCTTTAGCGCCTTACGCACCTCGAAGTTTCTGCTGATGTAGGCCTTGTTCGGTTCGCCATCGTAGTAGGTTTTTCGCGGTCAGCAGCTGCCGCGCGGTGACGAGAAGCTGGTGGGTCATTTCGTGCCTCAAAACGTCCTGAAAATCGGTGTCCATCACCAAATCGGAGATGTAGGTGCGCGATTGAGGTTTCTGGAACGGCTCGTCGGGGCGTCTTTCCGCGTCGCCTTGCGTCTAGATGCCGCTGTAGATTGGCGCGGGGGCGCGCCCGGCTTCCTCTGAACGGAAAAATTCCAACGGGATGATGACGAAGGTCTCTACCATGGAGGACGGGAACGACCAGCTCCGGATGAATTCCGAAACGGCCGCCTTGAACTTTTCCTCGGGTTCGCCGGCGGGGAGGATGGACAATTCCTTGACGTCTCCTTTCGCGCCGATTCGCAGGGAAATCACCAGGCGCCTGTAGTCCGTCTCCATGAACTTCTCGCTGATGTCCGCCAAGCCGCCGCGGTGGGCGAAGACGATGGAGAGAATTTCTCCCGGGAGTCGTGCGTTTTCGGGGCGAATTCCCATGCGCTCCTCCGACGGAAGCCTGACACGCCATTCGTCCGTGTCCCGTTCCGGCCTCGTCGTCTCGACGGAATCGGACTGTTCGTCGCCTGCCGCTTCCCGCGATGCGCTGATGCCCTCCCGTAGCGCGAACGCCGACAGGAGGAGCACTGGCGCGAGCAGGATCAGAATCGATCGGGGTACTTTTCGTTTTCGGGTTGCCATCGGGAACAGTCTTCCGGAGCCTTTCTCAAATCGGAATATACATCGCGATTCCCGTTGACGGCGATTGCTTTAAGGCCTGGAATCCGCGATTTTTCGCGGGTTCGAAAGCGACCGTCCCTTCAGCCCGCCGAGAGGTGCTCGACGAGGATTTTGGCGCCGAGGGCGATCAGGACGAGGCCGCCGGCGATTTCGGCGCGCGAGCCGCCCCGTTCGCCGAGGATCGCGCCGAAGGTTCCGCCTACCCAGGAGAGGACGAACGTGACCGCGCCGACGACCAGCGCGGGCCGGAGGATGTCGGACCCGGTCAGGGCAAGGGAGACTCCCGCCGCGGCCGCGTCGACGCTGGTGGCCACGGAGAGCGCCAGGAGAAGGCGGAGGGAGAGCCGGTCATCGGCCGCGGCGGGTCCGCCTTCGGGGGCGCGGACGGCTTCGCGGACCATTTTCGCCCCGATGAAAAAGAGAAGCCCGAACGCGATCCAGTGGTCCACGGCCTCGACCAGCCCGGCGGCGGCGCGGCCCAGGCCCCAGCCGAAGGCGGGCATGACGGCCTGGAACAGGCCGAACGAAAGCGCCGCGGGAAGCGCCCGCCGGAGCGCTTTCGAGCCGCGCCGCCGCAGGCTTCCCGCCACGGAGACGGCGAACGCGTCCATGGCGAGGGCGAGCGCCAGGAGAAGGGTTTCCGCGAGGCCCACGGTCAACGCCCGCTGTCCACGCCCCAGCCGCGCAGCTGCGCGCGGAGCGGCGTGTCGTCGAGGAGGCGCGCGATTTCGTCGGCGTCGAGCGGCTCGGAGAGCGAGGGGTCGGCCCCCTGCGCGGGGACGCGGTACTGCTGCCAGTACCAGGGCGCCTTCGGGCCGGCGATCTCCAGGAGCTCCCCGGCCATGCGCATCAGCGTCTCGCCCGAGATTCCCGGTGCGCAGGTGGTGCGCCATTCGCGCGGCACGGCGGAGGCGGCGACGATCTCGAAGGTCCGCCGGATCCGCGCCGCGGTCCCGGGGCCTCCTCCGCAGATCCTCTCGAGCCAGCCGTCGTCCAGCGGCGTCTTGAAGTCGAGCGCGAAGAAGTCGACCGCCTTCTCGGCGATCAGCGTCTCGACGATCTCGGGCCGCAGGCCGTTGGTGTCGATCTTCACCGCGTAGCCCATCCCCTTCAGGCGTTGGGCCTTGGCGAGCAGGTCGGGCTGGAGCGTGGACTCGCCGCCGCTGATCACCACGCCGTCCAGCAGAAAGCGCCGCCGCTCGAGCTCGGCGAAGACGGTCTCCTCGTCGAGCCAGGGGGCGGCGTCCTTCATCAGCTGGGCGTTGTGGCAGTAGCCGCAGCGCAGGTTGCACCCGCCGCAGAAAATCACCGCGGCGAGGCGACCCGGCCAGTCGGAGGCGCTGAAGGGTTCGAATCCCTTTATGCGCAAACGGCGTCCTTCTCCTTCTTCGCCTCGGGAATGACGGAGTCCACGCGGAGCATCTTGCGGTCCTTGAACTCCTCCTTCTTGCCGGGGTTGTAGTGCTGCACCGGACGCAGGTACCCGGTCACGCGGGTCCAGATCTCGGTGGCGCCGTGGCAGGTGGGGCAGTCGTGGTGCTCGCCCGCGATGTAGCCGTGGTTCGGGCAGACGCTGAAGGTGGGCGTGATGCTGACGTAGGGCATCTTGTACTTGGAGAAGAGCCTCTGGATCAGCGCGGCGCACTGGTCGCCCGATTCGGGGGATTCGCCCATGTAGAGGTGCTGGACCGTGCCGCCGGTGTAGAGCGACTGGATTTCGTCCTGGTGGTCCATCATCGTCAGGATGTCGTCGGTGTAGCCCACGGGCAGCTGCGCCGAGTTGGTGTAGTAGGGCTCGGCGTCGCCCGAGGTGATGATCTGCGGGTAGCGCTGCTTGTCGATGCGCGCCAGGCGGTAGGAGGTCCCTTCGGCGGGCGAGGCCTCGAGGTTGTAGACGTGGCCGGTCTCCTCCTGGAACTGCACCAGCGTGTTGCGCATGAACTTCAGCACGCGGATGGCGAACTCCTTGCCCTCGGGGGTCTGGATGCCGTTGTCCTTGCCGAAGAGGTTCTGGATCGCCTCGTGCATCCCCACCAGGCCGATGGTGTTGAAGTGGTTGAACCAGTACTCGCCGGTGCGGGCCTTCACGTCGCGCAGGTAGTGGGCGGAGTAGGGGTAGAGCCCCAGCTCGGTCTGCTTTTCCACGATCTTGCGCTTGATCTCGAGGTGCGTGCGGCCGATCTCCAGCTGCTGGAAGAGCCCTTCGAGGAACTCCTT
>CADBQJ010000201.1 GCA_902796785.1 Fibrobacter succinogenes | reverse complement strand
TGGGAATCAACGCGCTTTTCGTCAACATGCTGTGGAGCGGCGTGGCCTATTATCCCAGCGACGTCGTCCCCCGCCACTACACCGTGCGGCAGGGGGCGGACCATCTGGCCGACCTCCTCCGCTGGCGCGATTCCACCGGCATCCAGATCCACGTCTGGAAGGTGATGTTCCAGTTCTCGGAGGGATGGCTCGCCTCCGCCCTGGAGGACGGCTCCCTGCCCAGCGACCGCTGGCGCCGCGAGGGGCGGCTGCAGATCACGCGGACGGGCGACACCACGGCATGGCTTTCCCCCTGCGATTCGGCGGCCATGGAGTACGAAATCGACGCCATGAAGGAGCTGGCGACCCGCTATCCCGTCGACGGGCTCCATCTCGACTACATCCGCTTTTCGGGAACCGACGTGGACTACAACCCGACTTGCCGCGCCCGTTTCGAACGGTGGTCCGGCATTTCCGTCGACTCCGCCACCTGGCCGGCCGAGGTGCTCTCCGGGGAAAACGCCGACCTCTACGCCCGGTTCCGCATGCACCTGATCGACACGATCGTCCAGCGGGTCCACGACGAGGTCCTGCCCCTGCGTCCCGGCATGAAGCTGAGCGCCGCCGTCTTCGCCGCGCTCGCGACCGCGAAGGAACAGGTGATGCAGAACTGGCCCCTTTGGGCGCAGCGGGGCTGGGTCGATTTCCTGGCGCCCATGGCCTACACCAACAGCTTCTCGCGCTTCGCCGGGCAGATCTCCGCGGACAAGGCCGCCCTGGAGGGAACCGGGGTCGAAATCTACCCGGGCATCGGCGCCTTCGACAACATGCCTCTGGCGACCCTGGTCGACGAAATCCGGGAGGTGCGCCGACAGGGCTTCAATGGCTTCGTGATCTTCGACCTGGACTCCAACGTGGTCACCTACCAGCTCCCCTACGTGGCCAGCGGGCTTTTCGGCGTGGACGGGCTCCAGCTGCCCGACACCCGCCGGTGGTTCGCCGAAAAATGGCACCCCGTCTCCCTTTCCCCCGGAAGCGCGAACCCGACGACCGCCCCCCGCCTCCTCTGGCGTCGCGACGGCGAATCGCTCGTGGTCCAGGCGCCTTCTCCGGGCAACGGCCGGGTCCGCCTGCTGCGCCCCGACGGTCGCCTCCTGGCCGTGGGGAACTGGCGGGAGGGGCGGGAGGCCCGGCTGCGAGTGGGTGGGCTGCGGGGGCAGTTCGTCCTGGAATGGTCCGGCGCCCGCTCCCGCGGGGCGGAACCCGTCGTGTTGCAGGGGAACCGCTGATCGGCGCCGTCTGGAGACGAAACGGCCGCCCGGAACGGGGCGAAACGGGCCGGATTATATAAATTAGGGTCATGAAAATCCTGGTCACCGGCGCCGCGGGATTCATCGGCGCCGCCACGAGCGCCGCGCTCCTGGACCGCGGCGACGAGGTCGTCGGCTTCGACAACCTCAACGCCTACTACTCCGTCGAACTGAAGAAGCGGCGCCTCGCCCTCCTGGAGCCGAATCCGGGGTTCCGCTTCGTCAAGGCCGACCTGGCGGACGCGAAGGCGATCGACGCCCTCTTCGCCGAGGAGAAGTTCGACGCCGTGGTCCATCTCGCGGCCCAGGCCGGCGTCCGCCACAGCCTCGAATCGCCCCGGACCTACGTCGACAGCAACGTCACCGGCACGCTGAACGTCCTCGAGGCCTGCCGGTTCCATCCCGTCCGGCACCTGGTCTACGCCAGCTCCTCCTCGGTCTACGGCGCGAACAGGGTCCAGCCCTTCTCGGCCGACCACTCCGTGGACCACCCCGTCAGCCTCTACGCCGCCACGAAGAAGTGCGACGAGCTGATGGCCCACACCTACAGCCACCTCTTCGGGATCCCGACGACGGGGCTGCGCTTCTTCACGGTCTACGGTCCCTGGGGCCGCCCCGACATGGCGCTCTTCCTCTTCGCCGACGCCATCACGAAGGGAAAGCCGATCCGGCTCTTCAATCGCGGCGACATGCGGCGCGACTTCACCTACGTGGACGACGTCGTGGAGGGCGTGGTCCGCGTGCTCGACCTGCCGCCGGCGCCGGACGAAGGCGACGACTCGAAGCCCTCCTCCGCCCGCGCCCCCTACCGCGTGCTCAACGTCGGCCGCGGCGAGCCCACCCCGCTCCTGCGCTTCGTGGAGCTGCTGGAGGAGAACCTGGGAAAGAAGGCCGAGCGGATCCTCGAGCCGATGCAGCCCGGCGACGTCCCCTCCACCTGGGCCGACGTGGAGCCCCTGAGGAAGCTGACCGGCTT
>CADBQJ010000200.1 GCA_902796785.1 Fibrobacter succinogenes | reverse complement strand
TTCGCCGTTCATGATCCAGACCTTGATGCCGATCAGGCCGGCGACGGTGTGGGCTTCGGCGGTGGCGTAGTCGATGTCCGCGCGGAGGGTGTGCAGCGGCACGCGCCCTTCGTGGTACTTCTCGGTGCGGGCGATCTCGGCGCCGGCCAGGCGGCCGGAGCAGACGATCTTGATGCCTTCCACGCCGCGGCTCATGGCGGACTGGATCGACTTCTTCATGACGCGGCGGAACGCGACGCGCTTTTCGAGCTGGCGCGCGATGTTCTCGGCGACGAGCTTGGAGTCGACTTCGGGACGCTTGATCTCGCGGATGTTGACGAAGACCGACTTGCCGGTGAGGTAGCTCAGCTCGCCCTTGAGGCGTTCCACTTCCTCGCCCTTCTTGCCGATGACGACGCCGGGGCGGGCGGTGAAGATGTTGACGATCAGCTTCTGCGCGGTGCGCTCGATGCCGATCTTGGAGACGCTGGCGTTCTCGAACCGCTTGAAGAGATAGCGGCGGACGACGGTGTCTTCGTGCAGGAAGTCGGGGAACTTCTCTTCGGCGAACCAGTTGGAGTTCCAGCTGCGGACGATGCCGAGGCGAAGGCCGATCGGATTGCTCTTGTGTCCCATTGACTAAACCTCTGCGCTGACTTCGACAGTCACATGGCTGAGCTTCTTCTCGATCCGGAAGGCGCGGCCCTGCGCCCGGGGATGGATCCGTTTCATCATGGGGCCTTTGTCGATGCAGACCTTGGAGACGCTGATCGCGTCCGTGCCGACGGCAGCACCGGCTTCGGTCTGCTGCAGGTTCGCCACCGCAGACTTCAGCACGTTTTCGAGCACCTTGGCGCCTTTGCGGTATTCGCGCATGACGCCCAGGACGGCGAAGGCGTCGTCCACGGACTTCCCGCGAACCAGGTCGGCGACCTGACGGAGCTTGAGTTCACTATGACGCACACCGCGTGCGACTGCTTGCGCCTTCAACATTATTTGGCACCTCCGGCGGACCCGGCTTTGTCGCTCTTGGCATGGCCTTTGAACGTGCGGGTGGGAACGAATTCGCCCAGCTTGTGGCCAACCATGTTCTCGGTCACGTAGACGGGCACGAACTGCTTGCCGCTGTAGACCGAGAAGGTGAGGTTGACGAAGTCGGGAAGGATGGTCGAACGGCGGGACCAGGTCTTGATCGCGAGCTTCTTCTCGCTGCCCTTGGTTTCCTCCACCTTCTTGAGGAGGTGGCCGTCCACGAATGCGCCTTTCTTCAAGGAACGGGACATGGTTACTTCTTCCTCTTGCTGGGACGATGACTGACGATGAACTTGTCCGTCCGCTTGTTGTTGCGGGTCTTGCCGCCCTTGGCCAGCTTGCCCCACGGCGAGACGGGATGGCTGCCGCCGGAAGTGCGGCCTTCGCCGCCGCCCATCGGGTGGTCGACGGGGTTCATGACCACGCCGCGGACCTTCGGACGGCGACCGAGCCAGCGGGTGCGGCCGGCCTTGCCGGAGGAGACGTTCATGTGGTCGATGTTGCCGACGGTGCCGATCGTGGCGACGCAGTTGGCGTTGATCATGCGGACTTCGCCGGAGGGAAGGCGCACGCGGCAGAGCTTCCCTTCCTTGGCCATCAGCTCGGCGTAGGCGCCGGCGGCGCGGACGAGCTGGGCGCCGTGGCCCGGCTTCAGTTCGATGTTGTGGATCACGGTGCCGACCGGGATCTTCGAGAGCGGGAGGGTGTTGCCGACGTTGATTTCGGCGTTTTCCCCGTTCTGGAGCTTGTCGCCGACCTTGAGGCCGAGGGGCGCGACGATGTAGGCGCGCTTGCCGTCCTCGTACTTGATCAGGGCGATGTTCGCGGTGCGGTTCGGGTCGTACTCGATGGTCTCGACGACGGCGTTGACGCCGACGACGGCGCGCTTGAAGTCGACCAGGCGGTAGAGGCGCTTGTGCCCGCCGCCGCGGCGGCGGACGGTGATGCGGCCCTGGTTGTTGCGGCCGGCCTTCTTGCGCAGACCTTCGGTGAGGGGCTTGTAGGGCTTGTCGGCCGTCAGCTCCTCGCGGGAGTTCAGCTGCTTGAAGCGCAGCGACGGGGTAACGGGCTTGAACTTCTTGAGCGCCATCTGTTAGGCCCCCTCGAATTCCGAAATCTTCATTCCGGGCTGCAGTTTGACAATCGCCTTCTTCCAGTTGGGGCGACGGCCGAGCTGCATGCGCATGCGGCGTTCCTTGCCCCGGACGATCATCGTGTTCACTTCGGCGACCTTGACGCCGAAGCGGCTTTCGATGGCCTGGCGAATCTCCTGCTTGTTGGCGGAGGGATTCACGCGGAAGGCGTACTTGTAGCATCCGCTCTTTTCGTCGAGCATGAAGCTGCTGGTGGTTTCGGTGATGACCGGAGCGACCAGGATCTGGGAAATCATCTTCATTTCGCGCTCCTCTCGGCGGTCAGTTGGGCCAGCGCGGCCTTGGACATCACGATGTCGTCGGCGCGGACCACCTGGTAGGTGTTCACGTCCTGCACGCGCATCACGGTCGCCCACGGCACGTTGTTGGCGCTCTGGAGAAGATTGCGGTCTTCGGCGGAGGCCAGGTAGAGGGTCTTGGAGTCGCCCAGGCCGGCCTTCGACATGATGCCGAGGAAGGACTTGGTCTTGGGGGCGTCGAAGGCCAGGGATTCCATCACGTGGACGGACTGGGTCTGGGCCTTCGCGGTCAGCGCGGAGAGCAGCGCCTTGGCGCGCACCTTCTTGTTGACCTTTTCGCGGTAGTCGCGCGGGACGGCGCCGTGCGCCTTGCCGCCGCGGACCCACACGGGGGACATCTTCGAGCCGGCGCGGGCGCGGCCGGTCCCCTTCTGCTTCCAGGGCTTGGTGCCGGAGCCGGAGACCTCGGAGCGGCCCTTGGTCTTCGCGGTGCCCTGACGCTGGTTGGCCAGGTAGGCCTTCACCGTCTGGTACACGCAGGCTTCGTTGATTTCAGTGTCGAAAATGTCGGCGGGCAGGTCCATCTCTTGCTGGAACATGCCGTCCGCGCCGTAAAGCTTCGCCTTCGCCATGTTACGCCTTCCTCACCTTGATCAGACCGTTGGCGGGGCCGGGAACCGCGCCCTTGACGAAGAGCAGATTCTGTTCGGCATCGACCTTGATCAGTTCCAAATGACGCACGGTCACGTTTTCCGCGCCCATGTGGCCGCCCAGGCGCTTGCCGGGGAAGACACGAGCGGGATAGGAGTGAGCGCTGAGGGAGCCCGGGGCGCGCTGGTTCTTGGAACCGTGGGCGCGGGGGCCGGAGCCGAAGTTGTGGCGCTTGATGGTGCCCGCGAAGCCGTGTCCCTTGGAGACGCCGGTCACGTCGACCTGCTTCACACCTTCGAAAACGCTGGCGCCGTATTCGCTGCCGACCGCCCATTCGTCGGGATTGTCGGCCTTGAATTCGGCGAGATAACGCATGGGCTCCACGCCGGCCTTCTGGAAGTGGCCCTGCATGGGACGGGTGGTGTGCTTGGCGTTCTTTTCCTCGAAGCCGACCTGGATGGCGTCGTAGCCGTCGGCCTGAGCCGTCTTGCGCTGGATGACCTTGCAGGGGCCGGCCTGGAGGACGGTCACCGCAACCTGGCGGCCGTCTTCGAGGTAGACCTGGGTCATGCCCAGTTTCTTAGCGAGAATTCCGTTCATAGTCGTCATACCTTGATTTCAACGCTGACGCCAGCGGGAAGCTCAAGCTTCATCAGGGAATCCACCGTCTGGGGGGTGGCGTCCAGGATGTCGATGAGACGTTTGTGGGTACGGGTTTCGAACTGCTCGCGCGACTTCTTGTCGACGTGGGGCGAGCGCAAAACCGTGACTTTGTCGATCTTGGTCGGAAGCGGCACGGGTCCCGCGATGCGGGCGCCCGTGTTGCTCGCGGTCCGGACGATGTCGCCCGCGGCCTTGTCGATCATGCGATGATCGAAAGACTTGAGACGGATGCGGATCTTTTCGTTGGCCATTGTCGTTCCTACGCGAAGATTTCGGTGACGGAGCCGGCGCCGATGGTGCGGCCGCCTTCGCGGATGGCGAAGCGCAGGCCCTTGTCCATGGCCACCGGGGCGATCAGCTCGCCGGTGATTTCCACGTTGTCGCCGGGCATCACCATCTCCACGCCTTCGGGGAGATGGATGCTGCCGGTCACGTCCGTGGTGCGGAAGTAGAACTGCGGGCGGTAGTGGTTGCCGAACGGAGTGTGGCGGCCGCCTTCTTCCTGCGTCAGGACGTAGATCTGGCCCTTGAACTTCGCGTGGGGGGTGATCGAGCCGGGAGCCGCCAGAACCTGGCCGCGTTCCACGTCCTTCTTTTCCGCGCCGCGGAGAAGCAGGCCGACGTTGTCGCCCGCCTGGGCGTCTTCGAGCAGCTTGCGGAACATTTCCACGCCGGTCACCACGAATTCCTTCGTTTCGCCGAGGCCCACGCGGTGGACCTTGTCGCTCACCTGCACGCGGCCGCGTTCGATGCGGCCCGTGGCCACCGTGCCGCGGCCCGTGATCGTGAACACGTCTTCGACCGGCATCAGGAACGGACGGTCGAGGTCGCGCTGGGGCTCGGGGATGTAGCTGTCCACCGCGTCCATCAGCTTCATGATCGCCGGTTCGCCGATTTCGCTCGTGTCGCCTTCCAGGGCCTTCAGGGCCGAGCCGGTCACGATCGGGATTTCGTCGCCGGGGAATTCGTACTTGCTCAGAAGTTCGCGGACTTCCATTTCGACCAGGTCGAGCAGTTCCTTGTCGTCCAGGATGTCGACCTTGTTCAGGAACACCACGATCGCGGGCACGCCGACCTGGCGGGCGAGCAGGATGTGTTCGCGGGTCTGGGGCATGGGGCCGTCGGTGGCGGCGACCACGAGGATCGCGCCGTCCATCTGCGCGGCGCCGGTCACCATGTTCTTCACGTAGTCGGCGTGGCCGGGGCAGTCGACGTGAGCGTAGTGGCGCTTGGCCGTCTGGTATTCCACGTGGGAGGTGTTGATGGTGATGCCGCGGGCCTTTTCCTCGGGCGCGTTGTCGATCTGGTCGTACGCGCGGGCTTCCGACAGGCCCTTGCGGGCCAGGACGGTGGTGATCGCGGCCGTCAGCGTGGTCTTGCCATGGTCGACGTGACCGATGGTGCCGATGTTGACGTGGGGCTTGGTGCGTTC
>CADBQJ010000199.1 GCA_902796785.1 Fibrobacter succinogenes | reverse complement strand
GTCAGGCCGCCGGTCACGATCACCGCGTCGCAGTATTCGGCGAGGATCTTCGCGTCGGAGGGGCCGCGGGTGGCGACGCCGACGATGGTCTTCTTGCCCTTGGGGAGGAAGCTGCGGATGTACTTGAGCGCCTCCACCTGTTCCTCGAACGCGTAGGCGTTGACGGTGGTGAAGATCAGCAGGTCGGTGATCATCGCGATGTCGCCGACGGAGACCCGTTCCATCAGCGTGGGACGCCAGGGCATGAAGGTCTCCTTCACGTTCTGGTGGCCGACGCGGCGGCGGATCGTCGCCTCGATGGAGAGGTTGTCGTAGAGGTTGATCGCGTCGCTCATCACCAGGCGGGCGGGGTTGGCGAAGATGACGCCGACCTTGGTCTCGGGCTGGATCTTGAGCGGGAAGAGGCTCTTGCCCGCGTCCTTGTACTTGATCAGCGCCTTCTTGGCGATTTCGTAGGCGATCTTGTCGCCGTCGTACTTGTTGGCGATCTTCTTCTCGGGGATCGGGGTGCAGAGGCGCGCCTTGTACTGCAGCACGCGCATGCAGGCCTCTTCCACGCGTTCGACCTTCACGCGGCCGTTCTTCACGGCTTCCTCGATGATGTCGACGTAGGTGGCCGAGAGGGCGGTGTGCATGAGGAGGTCGGCGCCGGCGTTGAGGGCGACGATGACCGATTCGGCGTCGCCGAACTGCGCGCGGACGGCGCCCATGATGAGGTCGTCGGTGACGGTCAGGCCCTTGAAGCCGAGGTCCTTGCGGAGGTAGTCGTACCACTTCTTCGACATGGAGGCGGGGTACTTCTTGTCCATGGCGGGGAAGACGCCGTGGTGGGTCATGACCACCTGCAGGCCGGCCTTGATGGCCTTGCGGTAGGGGGCGAGCTCGACGTCGACCAGGCGCTTCATGTCGCCGGGGTGGCTGTCGCACTTGAAGTGGGTGTCTTCCTGGGTGAGGCGCATGCCGGGGAAGTGCTTGCCGCAGGCGGCCACGCCCTCGGCCTGCATCCCCTTGATGAAGCCGGCGCCCATGTCGGCGACGACGGAGGGCTTGGAGGAGAACATGCGGTTGTCGACGATCGGCGTCTTGTCGCTGTCGTAGGAGACGTCGAGGACGGGCGCGTAGCAGATGTTGATGCCGGCGTAGCGGAGCTCCTGGCCCACGTGGCGGCCCTGGCGTTCGGCCATCGACTTGTCGTTGGCGAAGCCCATGGCCATGTTGCCGGGGAACATCGTGGTGCCGCGGTGGATCGCGGTCAGCTGGCCGCCTTCCTGGTCGATCGTGATGAGGAAGGGGAGGTTGAAGGGGTTTTCCTTCGCGTGCGACTGCACGTTCTGGTTCATCTTGTGGAGCTGTTCGAGGTCGCGGACGTTGCAGCCCGAGAAGTAGAGGAGGTTCCCCAGTTCGCCCTTTTTGTTCAGTTCGACGAGGTTTTTGGGAAGATCCTCGTAGCCCTGGTAGTACTGCAGATAGGTCTGCGCAATCTTCTGGCGGAGAGTCATCTTGGCGAAGACCGCTTTGGGATCGAACATGGCGTTTTTTTCCTTGTTAAAGGGAGAGTTTCACGATTGCGCGAAATCTAATAAGAACGGCCCCCGCCCCGCCCCTCCTGTTTCTATATACTTGGCATGTTTCTTTGCCTGGAAGGGGTCGACGGCTGCGGAAAGTCGACCCAACTTGACCTTTTGGAGCGCGCCCTGGCCGAACGGGGCCACGAAGTGGTGCGGGTGCGCGACCCCGGATCGACCCCCGTGGCCGAGGAAATCCGCCAAATTCTGCTGAAACCGCGGCCCGAAGGGGAGCTGGGCGGCATGGCCGAGCTGTTCCTCTACGGCGCCGCGCGGGCCCAGCTGCTCGACTCCGTCGTCCGCCCGGCCCTGCGCGCGGGCAAGACCGTCCTCTCCGACCGCTTCTGCTGGTCCACCTTCGCCTACCAGGGGTTCGGCCGCGGGCTCGACGCGGAGGCCATCGAGCGGCTGAACGCCGTGGCCTGCGGGGACGACGTGCCCGACCTCACGGTGGCGCTCGACATCCCGCTGGCGCTCTCCCGGGAGCGCATGGGCCGGCGCGCCGCCGAGACCGGCGAGGCGCCCGACCGGCTGGAGCTGGAGCAGGACGCCTTCTTCGAGCGGGTCCGCGCGGGCTACGCCGAGGCGGCGCGGCGCCATCCGGACCGGGTGGCGGTCGTGGACGGCTCGGGAAGCGCCGAAGAGGTGGCCGCGCGGGTGCGCGAGGCGCTGCGCGGCCGCGTGCGCGGGTTCTGAACCCCGCCGTGTTTCTAGAATTTGCCCCATGAGCCTCGAAAACGCATTCTGTCTCCGCGTCGCCTGCCCCGACCAGAAGGGGCTGATCGCCGCCGTCACCCAGGCCATCGCGGCCGAGGGCGGCAACATCCTCGACCTCTCGCAGCACACCGCCGTCGACATCGGCACCTTCATGCTCCGCGCCGTCTTCGAGCGGGGCGAGAAGTTCGACGAGGCGCGCTTCCGCGCCGACTTCGAGGAGAACTACGCGAAGCGGTTCCGGATGGAGTGGTCGCTCTTCGACCTCTCGGTCCGCCAGCGCGCGGCGGTCTTCGTCAGCAAGACCGACCACTGCCTCTTCGAGATCCTGCTGCAGCACCGCGACGG
>CADBQJ010000198.1 GCA_902796785.1 Fibrobacter succinogenes | reverse complement strand
CTACGCCAACCTCGTGAAGGAGGGGGCGAAGATGGGCTACATCGACCTGGGCGGCGGCCTGGCCGTGGACTACGACGGCTCGCAGACGAACTACGTCCACTCCAAGAACTACACCCTCGACGAATACTGCGCCGACGTGATCGAGGGCATCATGGAGACGCTGGCCGACGACGGCATCGCCCACCCGACCATCATCACCGAGAGCGGCCGCGCCACGGTCGCCTACTCCTCGATCCTGCTCTTCAACATCCTCGACGTCAACTCGTTCGAGGCGGGCGAGATCCCCGAGAGCGTGCCCGACGACGCGCCGGAGCCCCTGCGCAACCTCTGGGAGACGCGGCGGAACCTCAACCTGAAGCACATCCAGGAGTGCTACAACGACGCCGTCTACTACCGCGAGGAGCTCTGCGAGCAGTTCAAGCACGGCGACGTCTCGCTGCGCCACCGCGCCCTCTCCGACAAGATCTTCATCGACGTCATCCGCAACGTGGCGGCCAGCCTCGACAAGATGAAGCGCATCCCGCCGGAGCTCGAGGGGCTGCAGGACGCGCTTTACGACATCTACTACGGCAACTTCTCGCTCTTCCAGAGCCTGCCCGACTCCTGGGCGATCGACCAGATCTTCCCGGTCATGCCGATCCACCGCCTGACCGAGGAGCCGACCCGCCGCGCCATCATCGCCGACATCACCTGCGACAGCGACGGCAAGATCGACCGCTTCGCCGACCTGCACGACGTCCGCAAGGCGCTGCCGGTGCACGACCTGAAGCCGGACGAGGAGTACTACCTCGCCATCTTCCTCGTGGGCGCCTACCAGGAGACGCTGGGCGACCTGCACAACCTGCTGGGCGACACCAACGTGGTGAGCGTGCGCATCAACGAGGACGGCAGCTTCGACTTCGTGCGCGAGATCGAGGGCGACTCGGTCTGGGACGTGCTGAGCTACGTGGAGTACGAGCCGAAGTCGCTCGTGGAGCGGTTCCGCGACAAGGCCGAGCAGGCCGTGCGCGAGCGCCGGATCACCGTCGGCGACCGCCGCAAGATCATGGCGGTCTACGAGTCGAGCATCCGCGGCTACACCTATTTCGAGAAATAGCGGAAAAGGAGAAGACCATGGCCAAGAAAGTCCTGATCATCGGCGCGGGCGGCGTGAGCCAGGTGGCGACGCTCAAGTGCGCCATGCTGCCCGAAGTCTTCGGCGAGATCACCCTCGCCAGCCGGACCGAGTCGAAGTGCAAGGCGATCGCCGCGCGCGCGAACCGCCCGATCAAGACCGCCCAGGTCGACGCCGACGACGCCCGCCAGGTGGCCGAGCTGATCCGCGCCGAGAAGCCCGACCTGGTGATGAACATCGCGCTTCCCTACCAGGACCTGCCGATCATGGACGCCTGCCTCGAGACGGGCGTGGACTACCTCGACACCGCCAACTACGAGCCCCGCGAGACCGCGAAGTTCGAATACTCCTGGCAGTGGGCCTACCGCGAACGGTTCGCCGCCAAGGGCATCTGCGCGCTGCTGGGCAGCGGCTTCGACCCCGGCGCCACCAACGTCTTCACCGCCTGGATGGCCAAGCACCTCTTCGACGAGATCGAGACGATCGACATCGTCGACGTCAACGGCGGCAACCACGGCAAGGCCTTCGCGACCAACTTCAACCCCGAGATCAACATCCGCGAGGTGAGCGCCAAGTGCCGCCACTGGGAAGGACTTTACGGCAAGGACGGGAAGTTCGTCGAGACCGACCCGATGTCCATGCACAAGAGCTTCGAATGCCCCGACGGCGTGGGCACCTACGAGATCTACCGCATGTACCACGAGGAGATGGAAAGCCTCGTGCAGAACTTCCCGACCATCCGCAGGGCGCAGTTCTGGATGAGCTTCTCGCCCAGCTACCTCAACCACCTGCAGGTGCTGAAGGACGTGGGGATGACGCGCATCGACCCCATCGTCTACAACGGCGTGGAGATCGTCCCGCTGCAGTTCCTGAAGGCAGTGCTGCCCGAGCCCTCCACGCTCGGCTCCACCACGAAGGGCAAGACCTGCATCGGCGTGATCGCCGAGGGAACGAAGGACGGCAAGCGCAAGCGCGCCTACGTCTACCAGGTCTGCGACCACGAGGAGTCGTTCCGCGAGGTGGGCTCCCAGGCCATCAGCTACACCACCGGCGTGCCCGCGATGATCGGCGCGAAGATGGTGCTCGAGGGCAAGTGGCGCAAGCCCGGCGTCTGGAACATGGAGAACTTCGACCCCGATCCCTTCATGGACGACCTGAACAAGTACGGGCTTCCGTGGAAGGTGCAGGACCCCACGGAGTACTGATTTGCGCGGGAACCTCGGGGCCCTCGACGCGGAAGAGCGCGCGCGGCTCGGCCTGGCGCCCGACCGCCCCTACTTCGAGGGCTTCGACGCGTCGCGCGTCCCCTCGCCCTGCTTCGTGATCGACCGGGCGGCGCTCCAGTACAACCTCGACGTCCTCTCCGCGGTCGCGCGCGAAAGCGGCGCGGAGATCCTCCTCGCGCTCAAGGCCTTCTCCGCCTTCTCGGTCTTCGACCAGGTCCGCGCGGCGCTCCCGGGCGTCTGCGCGAGCGGCCTGAACGAGGCGCGGCTCGGGCGCGAGTCGGGCTTCGGGCACGTCACCACCTTCTCGGCGGCCTACCGCGACGACCAGATCGACGCGATCCTGGAACAGTCGGACCACGTGATCTTCAACAACCTCGGGCAGTGGGCCGCCTTCCGCGACCGCGCCCTCGCCGCGCGCGAAAAACGGCCCTCGCTCTCGTTCGGGCTGCGCGTGAACGTGAACCTGCCCCTGGGCGACCACCCGATCTACGACCCCAGCGCCCCGGGCTCGCGCCTGGGCACGCCGCGCGGGGAGTTCGACGCCCGCCTCCGCGAGCTCTTTCCCGGATCCGACCCGCGCCGCCTGCCCGACGGGCTCGAGGGAATCCACGTCCACAACCTCTGCGAGCAGGGCGTCGGGCCTCTCGAGAAGACGCTCGAGGCGCTGGAACGCGACTGGGGCGACGTCCTGAACTCCGGAAGCGCGAAGTGGCTCAACCTCGGCGGCGGGCACCACGTCACCAAGCCCGACTACGACCGCGCGCGCCTCGTGGAAATCGTCCGCCGGCTGCGCCGCGAATACGGCGTGGAGGTCTTCCTCGAACCGGGCGAGGCGGTCGCGATCCACACGGGGATTCTCGTCAGCTCGGTCCTCGACGTCGCGCGCAACGGCGTGCGCCTGGCCGTGCTCGACGCCTCGGCGGTCTGCCACATGCCCGACACG
>CADBQJ010000197.1 GCA_902796785.1 Fibrobacter succinogenes | reverse complement strand
GTCTCGTTCGACTACGGCGGCCCCGCGGTCCTCTCCGACGTCTCGCTCGAAATCGCGCAGGGCGCCTTCACCGGGCTGATCGGCCCGAACGGCGGCGGGAAGAGCACGCTGCTCAAGCTGGTCCT
Source organism: Fibrobacter succinogenes (assembly GCA_902796785.1). Taxonomy (GTDB): domain Bacteria; phylum Fibrobacterota; class Fibrobacteria; order Fibrobacterales; family CADBQJ01; genus CADBQJ01. Next base: position 2,283 of record CADBQJ010000197.1, on the reverse strand, counting down.
CGGGCTGCTGGAGCCGAAGTCCGGGAGCGTGAAGCTCTTCGGGAAGCCGGCCTCCCGGACGCGTGGCGCGGCGGGCTACGTGCCGCAGTTCGCGAACTTCCGCCGCGACTTCCCGATCACCGCGCTCGACTGCGTGGCGCTCGGCGGGAAGACCGGCCTGCTCCCCGTCCCGGGCGAGCGGAAGCGCCGGCTCGCGGAGGCGACGGAACTGCTGAAGACCTTCGACCTCGCCGACCTGGCCGGGCGGCAGATCTCCGCGCTTTCGGGCGGGCAGCTGCAGCGCATGCTGATCGCCCGCGCGCTGATGGGCTCGCCGAAGATTCTCCTGATGGACGAGCCGACCGCGAACGTCGACAGCCACGCGGAGCGGTGCCTCTTCGAGATCCTGCGCGAGCTCAACAAGACGCTGACCATCGTGCTGGTGAGCCACGACGTGGGCTTCATCTCCGAATTCGTCTCCGAGGTCTTCTGCCTGAACCGCAGGCTGGTCGCCCACCCGACCTCCGGCGCGGAGGGCGAGCTGATGCGCGAGCTCTACGGCGAGGGGATGCACCGCGTCCTCCACGGACACGAACACGAGCACGGCCGCGATCACGGCGGGGAGGGCGCATGACCGGAATCCTGGCCGACCTCGCGCGGCACGACTTCCTGCGCAACGCGCTTCTGGCGGGGCTGCTGACCAGCGTCGCCTGCGGGATCGTCGGCTCGCTCGCGACGGTCCGGCGGATGGGATACGTGGCCGGCGGCGTGGCGCACGCCTCGCTGGGCGGCATCGGCGCCGCGCTGCTGTTCGGCGCGTCGTCGCTCCTGGGGGCCGCGGCCGCCTCGGTCGCCGGCGCGCTCCTCCTGGGGTGGATGACCCTGCGCGGCCGCGAGAACGAGGATACCGCGATCAGCGCCCTCTGGTCGATCGGCATGGCGCTCGGCGTCGTCTGCCTCTCCCGCGTCGACGGATACGCCGTGGACCCGAGCACCTTCCTCTTCGGCAACATCCTCCTGGTTCCCAGGGCCGAGCTGTTCGCCGCCGGGATCCTCGACCTGGTCGTGGCGGCGGTCGTCGTCCTGCTCTACCGTCCCCTCGAGATCTGCGCCTTCGACGAGGAGCTCGCCCGCATCCAGGGGCTGCCCGTCGCGGCGCTCCACCTGCTGCTGATGGTCCTGCTCGCGCTCGCGGTCACCGCGCTGATCCAGGTGGTCGGCCTGCTGATGGTCATCGCGCTCCTGACCCTTCCCGCGGCCACGGCCCGGCGCTTCGCGCGCTCGCTTTCGGGCATGATGGTCCGCGCCTCCGCGATCGGCGCGGCCTGCACGACGGCCGGGCTGCTCCTCTCCTGGACGTGCGACCTCCCCGCCGGGGCCGCGACCATCCTGCTGACCGGCGCCGTCTACTTCGGCGCGCTCCTCCTCCGGCGGGGCGTCCGATGAGAAAGCTCCCCCTGCGCAGCGACGACCCGGTCGAAAACGAACAGCTGGCCTGGATGGCGCGCAACGCGATGGTCGACAAGGACATCGGGCGCGACGAGACGCCCGCGCGGCGCCCCGTCCGGCGCGAAGAGCCCCGGAAGCGCCCGACCTCGCTGATCCCGGTGGACGGCGAGGTGGACCTCCACGGCTGCACCGCGGACGAGGCCGCCTTCCGCCTGGGCGAGGCGATCGACCTCGCCGTGTCGCAGAAGTGGAAGTGCCTGCGCGTGATCCACGGCGGCTCCCCCGGGCGCTACGGCCCGGTGCAGAGCGCCGTCTCGCGGATGATCGCGCAGAACCACCGCCACCAGGTGGAGAGCTCCCGCTTCGAGCCGGGCAACTCCGGCGCCACCCTGGTCTTCCTGAAGCAGGGGGCCCGGTGAACACGGCCGCCCTCTGGAGGCGCGACGTCCCGCTGGCCGACCGCACCACCTGGCGGATCGGCGGCCCGGCGGACTACCTCTTCGCCCCCGAAACGCCCGAGCAGGCGGCCGCGGCCTACGCCGAGGCCCGCTCGAAGGGGATCGACGTCCTGGTCCTGGGCAGGGGCAGCAACGTGGTGATCGCCGACGCCGGCTTCCGCGGCCTCGTCCTGGCCCTTTCGGAGCGGATGACCGCGGCCGCCCGGGAGACCGACCCGGAAAGCGGCGCGCTCGTCCTGCGCGCGCAAGCCGGGGCCAAGCTCGCGGCCCTCGCCGCCTCGGCGGTCAAGGCCGGCGGAGCCGGCATGGAAAAGCTCGCGGGAATTCCCGGCAGCCTCGGCGGCGCCGTGCTGATGAACGCGGGCGCCTACGGCGCCGAAACGGCGGGAATCGTGCG
>CADBQJ010000196.1 GCA_902796785.1 Fibrobacter succinogenes | reverse complement strand
GCCTGGGCGCGATCGCCGGGGTCCGCGCCGTCGACCGCCGGGCCGGGGAGGGATTCGCGGAGACGGAATTCCTCCCCGGCGCCGGGCTCCTCCTCTCGGCCGCCCCCGCGGGCGGCGGCGCGGGGCGCGAATTCGCCGCGACGTTCCTCGTGGACGCGGAGCGGCGGATCCTCCCCCGGCTCTCGCTGCTGGTCCGCCGGGAGGAGTGGTCCACGCTGCTCGAGCTGCGGACCTCCGCCCGCGAGCCGCCGACGGTCTTCGTCTCGGAGACGCTGCGCGCCCGGGGCGCCCTCTCCCTCCGGCTCGACGCGGAGGGGCCTCCCGCGCGGCTCGGGCTCTCGATCGCCGTCGGGCTCGGCCGCGCGGGCGCGCTCCTCCTGGCGGCCGCGGGCGGGAGCGGCGACGACGGCGCCTGCGGACTGGGCTGGCGGGCGCGGCCGTAGCCCGTCTTCCTATCTTTGGGCCATGTCCCGATTCACCGACAAGCACCCCTCCTCCCGCGCCTCGGACGGCCGCTCCGCGCGCCCGAAGGCCCCCCGCGGACGCCGCGCCCCCGTCGTGGAAAAGCGCCGCGCCATGCACCCCCGCGACCGCGAGGAGCTCCGCCGGACCGAAGGGGTGGTCGTCACCCCTCCCGTCCCCGCCCACCGCAAGTACGCCGCCCCCGCGCTCCCGTCCGAGGAGAAGGCGGAGTGGTACAAGCGGGCCTGGATCGACGCCGGCCTGCCGAAGGGCGCCTTCTCCGCGCTCGTCTCCGCCGAGGACCCGCTCGACGGCGGCTACGGCGAGTCCTACTCCACCGCGCAGGACCATTTCGGGAAATACGTCTTCAAGGCCATCTCGCGCGACTACGACAAGAACGCGCCGCTGGAGCTCTCCGAGCGCCACCGCGCGCTCTACCGCGCGTTCCAGGCCCAGCTGGGCCGCCCGCACCTGGCCGCGCTCCGCGCAGCGCTCGTGGCCGTGCACGTCCGCTCCGTCGCCGGAAACGGCTTCGCGCTGCTGGTCCAGATCCACCGCGCCAGCGCCGCCGTCATCGGCGAGGCCAAGAAGTTCGCCGAGTGGGCCATGCGGCTCCCCGACGGAATCGTCTCCGTCCAGCTGCTGCTGCTGCGCCAGACCGTCCCCGCGGCGCTGGGGAACGTCCCCGCGAACGCCGAGCTCCGCCCGCTGGCCGGCCCCGCGAAGCTCGAGGTCGACTTCCCGCTCTGGAACGTCCCCCTGCTGGTCCATCCCCTGGAGGGATGCCGCGCCCACCGCGCGCTCTGGTCGGAGATGGTGGACGACTGCATGCGGCTCCTGCAGCTGCGCAAGGACGACGGCGTGGTCGACCTCTGCTCCGGCTCGGGCGCGATCGCCCTCGAGGCCTCGCGCCGCGGCGCCTTCGTCGTCGCGCTCGACCGCAAGCCCGGCGTGGAGGAGATGCTCGCGCTCAACGCCGCGCGCCTGAAGACCGGCCGCCCGCGGTTCGTCCGCGCGGAGCTCGACGCCAACGCCCTCGCCCGCGTCCTGGACCGGATCGAAGGGCACCGCAAGGTGGTCCTCGACCTCCCCGGCATGCAGACCCCTCCGGGGATCCCGCAGATCTGCAAGGCGACGAACGTCGACAAGATCGCCCGCTTCTTCGGCAACCTCCACCAGCTCCGCGAGGAGCTGGACCGCTGGCGCCACCACGGCTACATGCTCCACCGCGCCAAGGCCTACGACACCCGCCCCGGCGGCCCCGGGCTGGAGGTCCTGGCCCTCTTCCGCCGCGACAGCTCCGGGCTCCTGGACGGCTCGCGCCGCCCCGCCCCGCGCGCGAACGCCAGGCGCCCCCGCGGGGAGGGCAAGCCCGAAGGGAGCGCGCCGACCGTCCGGTTCCGCCAGTCCAAATCGTCATAACTGACGGAAATTGAAGGAGTTGCGCGATTTTTCCTTGTGATCCGGGAATAAATAAGCTATATAAGCCAATATGAAGCGGACGATACCCCTTTTCGCAGCCCTTCTCCTGGGAACCATCGCGGCGACGGCCTACATCGTCGAAGAGGGCGACACGCTGTGGGACATCAGCGACGCCCATCTGCAGGATCCCTTCCGCTGGCCCGACGTCTGGGAGATCAACCCCCACATCGTCAACCCGCACCTGATCTACCCGGGCGACTCGATCCGCCTTCCCGGCGACCGCGAGGCCGGCATCGACTCGCTGAGCGCGATCTCCTCCCGTCCCTACGAGGCGGACTCCTCCACCGCGAAGATGGTGAAGGCCTCCAAGGGCCCCTCGAACGCCGGCGACGACTTCGACAACCGGCTCGGCAGCCTGAAGGCCAGGGGCGAAAAGCCCGCCGCGCCGAAGCAGGAGATCTACTACATCGGCGGCCTGAACGACACGCTGCCGCGCAGCCTCAACCGCTTCGTCCAGTCCACCGCGCCCCGCCTGGTGAAGCCGTGGAACGACAAGCGCACCTTCAAGCACGAATGGTTCTTCGACTTCGAGGACAGCCCCCGCGGACTGACGCTGAAGGACTACGACTACGCCGTGCTCGACGCCGGCACGAAGGACGGCGTGAAGGCGGGCGACCTGCTCGAGTTCTTCCAGCTGCCGACCGAGATCGTCTCCATCCCCTCCGGCGACTCGGCCAGGGTCTTCCGCCCCTACCGGATCGCCGCGCACGGCGAGGTGGTCTACGCCGCGGAGCACAAGTCCCGCGTGCGCGTCCTGCGCGCCTACGAGCACGTGGACCCGGTCAAGTGCCGCGCCCGCCTGGCCGAGCTTCCGCCGTTCCTCGAAGTGAAGGGCTTCAAGGCCGTCCCCTCCGCGCGCCGCAAGGACATGGCCGAGATCGTCCACTCCTTCAAGGAGGGGCAGTTCAACCGCAACTACGGCTGGATCGCCGTCAGCCGCGGGCTGGACGCCGG
>CADBQJ010000195.1 GCA_902796785.1 Fibrobacter succinogenes | reverse complement strand
GCCCCCGAGTGGCGGCGGGCGTGGGCCGTCTCGCGCCTGAACGGCCGTTCGCACCCCGACCGCCGGGCGCGGCTGTGGGAGACGCTCGAGGCGGACTCCCTGCTGCCCGGGCCGTCCGACTCCGTCTCCTGGCGGCTGGAGGCGGCGCGCCACCTCAAGGGGCGCGGTCGCCTTTCGCGCGCCATGGAGTTCGCGCGGGCGATTCCCGCGGGGGCCGCGGGCAAGGCGAAGGCGCGCGAGGCCGAGGTCCTGAAGGCCGAGATCCTCTTCGCGCAGAAGAAGTGGAACGACGCGGAGAAGATCTACGCGAAGCTGGTCGAGGAGCGCCCGAAGAACGACGCGCAGTCCATGCTCCAGCTGGCCCGCTGCCGCCGCAACGCCGGAAAGGCCGCACAGGCGGAGAAGACCTACGAGACCTTCCGCGAGCGCTATCCCTCCCACTCCAAGACCGCGGAGATGGCCTGGACGAAGGCGGCCGAGTTCGAGGAGAAGGGCAAGTGGGACTCCGCGGCCGTCTACTACCGCAAGGTGGACCGCCGCTTCCGCAACGACAAGCGCCGCCCGTGGGTGGAGTTCCGCGTGGCCTTCATCGACTTCCGCCGCGGGAGATGGGACGCCGCGGCCGCCGCGTTCGACTCCGTCGCGAAGAGCGTCCCGCAGCTCTGGCCGCACGGCGGGGCCCTCTTCCTCAAGGCCGAGGCGCTGCGCCGCGCGGGCAGGACCGACTCCGCCAAGGCGGCGTTCCTCGAGGCGATCGCCGACTATCCCGTGGGATGGTACGCCCACCGCGCCCGGCAGATCCTCGAGAAGGAGAAGCTGATGCCCGCCGACTCGATCCCGCGGCTGAAGTTCGCCCCCGCCGCGAGCGAGGCGGACCTCGCGGCCTGGCTGCGCTCCGCGACGGGATCGCGCGTCTCGCAGGGGGCGCCGTTCCCCTCGGCCGCCGACTTCCGCCCGCTCGAGACGCTCGTCCTCTTCCACGAATGGGCGCAGGCCGAGAAGTGGGTCGCGCGCGCGAAGAAGGAGCACCGCGACGACCCCTACGTGAGCTACGAATGCGCGCGCCGGATGATGGAGATGGGGGCGATCGCGCAGGGATACCGCGAGGCGCGGCGGCTGATCGACCGCGTGGACCGCAGGCGGCTGGGCGACGCGCCGCTCGAGGTGATCCGGCTCTTCTACCCGCGCCCCTACTGGGACTGGGTGAAGCGCGTGAACGAAGGCGGCGTGGACCCCTACTTCCAGATCGCGCTCGTGCGGCAGGAGTCCATCTTCGACGATCAGATCCGCTCTCCCGTGGGGGCGATCGGCCTGGGGCAGATCATGCCCTACACCGGCGAGCCGCTGGCCCGCGCCGAGGGGATGGACTGGTACGAGACCGCGCTGCTGGCCAACCCGCTGGTGGCGCTGCGCCTCTCCGCCCGCTATCTGCGCGACCTCTGGAAGACGTGGGACGGCGACCCGCGCTGGGTGCTGGCCGAATACAACGCCGGTCCCGGGCCGACGAAACGCTGGGCGAAGGAGCTGGGCGGCCTCGACTGGGACGTCGCCGCCGAGCAGGTGAGCTACTGGGAGACCCGCGACTACGTCAAGCGGGTGATGGGAAACTACTGGACCTACCAGGCGGCCTGGGAAGGGGAGAAGTGAGTCCCGCGATTCCCGTCGCGCTCTCCGCGGCGCTCTTCTTCGCGCTCGGCAACCTCTTCCAGAAGAAGGGGCTCGACCGCGGCGCCTCCCGTTCGCCGAAGGGATTCAAGGCGTGGTGCGCTCTGCTCCTGCGCGACCCGCGGTGGCTGGGCGGAATCGGATGCTCGTGCGCCGGCGCGCTGCTGCAGTACGCGGCCATGGCGAACTGGAACCTGAGCGTGGTGCAGCCGCTGGTCGCGCTGAACCCGCCGATCACCGCGCTCCTCTGCCGCGCGTTCCTGGGCGAACGCGCCCCCCGCGGCCTCTGGGGAGCGCTCGCGCTCGCCCTGGCGGGCGTCGCGCTGATGGGGCTTTCGGGCGAAGAGGCCGCGGGGGCGCCGCGCGCCGCCGTCTGGCCCGCCGTCGGGATCCTCTGCGCGCTGGCGGCGGGGCTCTGGGCCGCCGGCCGGCGCGCGTCGCCGGAACGCGCGGAGCGGCTGCTCTCGCTTTCGGCGGGCGCCGGGTTCGGGCTCTCCGTCCTCCTCTTCAAGCTGGCCTGGCTCGACCTCTCCGGCGCGGCCGCGTCGGGCTCCCTCTCCGAGGCGGCGGGAGCGGCCGCGACGAGCGCCGCCCTCTGGCTCTACGTCGCCGTCTACGGCGGCGCCTTCCTGGCGTCGCAGACGGCGCTCGCGAAGGGGCGCGGCATGCTGGTGGTCCCGCTTTCGGCCGCCGTCGGCAACCTCGTCCCGGTGCTCGGCGGGATCTTCCTCTTCGGGGAGCCCTGCGGCGCCTTCAAGGGCGGCGCGGTCGCGCTGCTGTGCGCGTCGCTCCTCGTCTTCTTCGCGGGCGGCCGCCGGGCGGCGCGCGAAGAGGCGCGCTCCGTCGGCTGAGGGAATCCGGGGCGGTTCAGAGCAGCGAGGCGAGCGAGCCGGCGAAGAGCGCCGCGAGGCCGCCGGCCATGGCGAGCTTGACCATCTTCCGCGCGCGCGTCCAGTTCCCCTCGCGGGTCGCGATCAGCGAGGCGCCCATCGGCGGCGCGAAGAGCAGCGCGAGCGAGATCCAGTAGACGGCCAGGCGGGCGGGGACGTTCGCGCAGCGGACTCCGGACGAGCCCCCGAACGAGAACCCGGCCTTCGCCGCGCCGGCGCAGGCCCGGGCGGCGTGCTCCGTCCATCCGCAGATCCACGGCGCGGCGAGCGCGAGCGCGCAGACGACGCAGCCGAGGACGAAGACCTGTTTCCCGGCGGCTTCGGTTCCCAGCAGGACCGGGAGCGTGCGGCGGCCGGCCTTCGCGTCGCCCTCCGCGTCCTCCAGGTCCTTGGCGAGCTCGCGCGGAAGCGTGAGGAAGAATCCGAGCAGGGCCGCGCCCCACTGCGCGCGCGAGGGCGCGGGCCACGAGACCCAGAGCAGGGGAGAGGCGCTCAGGAGCGCCACGGCGACGTTCCCCGCGACGGCGACGCCCTTCAGGAGCCGGTTGTAGAGCAGGAGGAGCGTCCCCAGCCCCGCGACGAGCAGGGCGTGCGGGAGCGAGACGCAGAGCGCGACCGCGACGGCCAGCAGGTAGCCTGCCGCGGCGACCGCGCGGGCCCGCGCCGGGGAGACCGCCCCCGAGGGGAGGGGCCGGTCGGGCCGGTTGACCGCGTCCGCGGCGAGGTCCAGCAGGTCGTTGTCCGCGTTTCCGCCGGCGACGAGCGCGGCCATCGCCGCCGCCCCCGCCAACGTGGTCCACGCGGGCGGATTCGACGCCTCCGGCATCGAGACGAGGGCGCCCAGCGCCGCGCCGGCGGCGGCGATGGCCATGTTGCGCGGGCGCGCCAGCGCGAGGAGAGGATGTGGTTTCATCGCGTTTTCCCGAGTTCGCTATCTTTGCAAAAGATAACCATGGACCTCCTCAAGAAGCACCTCGACCACCCCGGAGACGGCGCCTCGCACCGCCGGCGCGACCACCGCGCGCGCCGCGTGGACACCATGCGCAGCTGGCGCGACGGGCGCGAGGTGGACGACGCGCCCGGGAAGGAACGCTGGTCGCGCGAAGCCCGGACCGGGCGCCACCGCGCGGCGGCGAAGAACTCCGCGCTGGGCAACCTGGTCCTCGCGGGGGAGGGGCTGGTGGTGGAGCACCACCGCCGCAGCTGCGTCGTCCGGACGGACGCGGGCGAGGAGTTCCTCTGCCGCTACGGCGCGAGCCTCGAGGGGAACGAGGAGGGGAACGGCATCGTCGTCGGCGACCGCGTCGCGTACGGGCGCGACGAGGCCTCCGGCGAGCTCTACCTCTCGCGCCTCTTCCCCCGGAGCTCCAAGCTCAGCCGTCCCGGGCCGACCGACCGCGAGCACCGCGAGCAGCTTCTCGCCGCCAACGTCGACCAGCTCGTCGTCGTGACCTCGGCGGCGGAGCCCGACTTCCGGCCCGGGTTCGTGGACCGCTACATGCTCGTCGCCTCGTGGTCGGACCTCCCGATGGTCCTCGTCGTCAACAAGACCGACCTCGTGGACGCCCTTCCTCCCTCGGTCGCGGAGTTCGAGGGGCTCGTGCGCGAAATCGTCCCGACCTCCGCGGCCGCGGGCGAGGGGCTGGACCGCCTGCGCGAACTGATCCGCGGCAGGCGCAGCGTCTTCACGGGGCACTCGGGCGTCGGCAAGAGCTCGCTCGTCCAGGCGCTGATCCCCGGGCTGGAGATCCGCACCGGCGAGGTGCGCGAAGACGGCAAGGGACGCCACACCACGACCGCCTCCTCCGTCTACGACCTCCCCGGCGGCGGCGCCGTCGTCGACACGCCCGGCATCCGCGGCCTGGGGATCTGGAAGGCCGACCCCGCGCTGGTCCCGCTGCTCTTCCCGCCCTTCAGGCCCTACGTCAACCGCTGCCGCTTCGACAACTGCAGGCACCTGGGCGAGCCCGGCTGCGCCGTGGAGGCCGCGTTCGAGAGCGGAAAGATCCCGCTCCGCTTCCGCCAGGGCTACCGCCGCATCCTCGAGGGGCTCGAACGGCCCTGAGCGCCGTCCGCGCGAAAAACGCATGCATGAAAAAAGGAAGGCCCCGCGAGCGCGGGGCCTTCGGCCGT
>CADBQJ010000194.1 GCA_902796785.1 Fibrobacter succinogenes | reverse complement strand
CGGCGCCGCGGGGGCGGCGGGCGGTTCAGGGACTAGTTTTTTTTTTCGGTCTGCGTCTCGAGCAGCTGTCGGATCGACCGCGTGCTGGCCAGATGGGCCATCCGGAGCAGCCCCAGCTCCACCGCCACGCGCGGGTCGGAGGCGTAGCGCACCTCCTGCCGCAGGTCCAGCGCGATGCGCGTGAGGCGCAGCAGGTCGCCCAGCGAGAAGGGGGCGGCCGCCTCGCGGAGGGAGGCGAGGGTCTCGGGGGAGACGCCGATCTCCTCGGCGGGCATGTCGCCGATGGAGGCCAGGAGCAGGTTGCGCAGGTAGCGGAGGAATCCCTCGAGGAAGTCGGGGATTTCGATCCCCTTCCGGTGGAATCCGATCACCGTCTCCACGCAGCCCTTGGAGTCGTGGGCGCCGATGGCGCGGACCAGTTCGCCGAAGAGCTCCTCGGGCGGGATCCCCAGCGCCTCGCGGGCCGTTTCCAGGTCGATTTCGCCGTTGCTGAAGGCGTAGACCTGGTCGAAGAGGGTCAGGGCGTCGCGCATGGAGCCGTCGGCCTTCTCGGCGACGACGCGCAGCGCCTCGTCGCGGGCGGCGATCCCCTCCTGCGAGCAGATGTACTTGAGGCGGTCGACGATCGCCTCGGGCGAGATCCGCCGGAAGTCGAACCGCAGCACCCGCGAGAGGATGGTCGGCGGGACCTTGTTGACCTCGGTGGTCGCCATGATGAAGATGATGTGCGGCGGGGGCTCCTCCAGCGTCTTCAGCAGCGCGTTGAAGGCGTTCTTGGAGAGCATGTGCACTTCGTCGATCACGATGACGCGGTACTGCCGGTTCATCGGGGCGTATTTCACCTGGTCGATGATCGAGCGGATGTCCTCGACGCGGCTGTTGCTGGCGCCGTCCATCTCGACCACGTCGAGCGAATTGCCCTCGTCCATCTCCAGGCAGGCCTGGCACTTGCCGCAGGGGCGCTTTCCCTCGCCGGTGCAGTTGAGCGTGCGGGCCAGGATGCGCGCGGAGGTCGTCTTGCCCACGCCGCGCGTGCCCGTGAAGAGGAACGCGTGGTGGAGGCGTCCGGACTCGATGGCGTTGGTGATCGTGCGCGCCACGTGCTCCTGTCCGACGAGGTCGTCGAAGGACTTCGGGCGCCATTTGCGTGCCATCGCGAGGTATGCCATGGCCCCAATTTAACAAACCGGACCGGCCGCCGGAGGGGCCCGCCGGGGGAGGGCGAAATTCTCCTTTTCGGACCTTTCGCGACGGCTCCCGCGGAGTTATATTGTGAGTATGGAGCACCTCTCCCTCTCATCGGTTCGCAAGGGTTCGGTCGACGATTTCGTGCGGTCGGTCGTCGGTCGTCCGCGCGTCGTCGTGGTCGGCGAAAACCCGCGGACGCTCCACTACTGGCTCGAAGGCCCGGTGGCCGTCGGCGCGAAGATCCACTACGCCATCCTGGTGGGGCTCCGCCGCCTGATCTGGGACGGCGAGGTGACCCGCGTGCGCGACGGGCAGTTCGAGACCTGCCTGACGGGATCGCGCCATTCGGTCTTCGCCGCCTTCCGCGGCGTGCACGAATACCGTCCCTTCGACGACGGCCGCGTGCTTCTGCGCGACCGCATCGAGTTCGACGCCCCCGGCGCCGTCCGCGGCGACATCCGCCGCTCCTGGCTGGGCGAAGATCTCCCCGCCGGCGCCTCCTCCGAGGCCCGCACCGGCGAAATGGCGCTTCTCGATTCCGAGATGGCCTAGTCCCCGTCCCGGGGAAACGGAAAAGGCGACCTTCGGGCCGCCTCTCTTTTTGCGCGAAAAACGCCGATTCCGGGGGTCAGACGAGCTGGGCCGTCACTTCGGCCGCCGTTTCCGGCGCCTGGTCGAACCGGGCGGAGCGCAGCGAGATCTTCGGACGGATTTCGGCCCCCTCGAAGAGGAAGCGCTGCCGCTCGAACTTGTCGCGCAGCGAGGCGCGGAAGGTGGCGATCTGCTTGTCGGAGATGTCGTTCATCAGGAACAGCAGGGAGTCCGGGCCGGCCTGCGCGAGCAGGTCGTCGCTGAGCTGCTCCAGCCGCAGCAGGTCGGTCACCTCGCCCATCACGAAGGCGCGCACGTCGTCGGAGGGGGAGTCGAGCTTCACGGAGGTCTCGATCGCCCCCACGGAAACGCCCGTCCTGCGGGCCGCGGCGAGGAAGTCGCCGACGGCGCGGTCGCTCTCGCCGGCGGGCACGGGCGGCGCGGCGGGGGAGACGTCCGCCTCCGGGGCGTCGGTGCGCAGGTCCAGCTTGAGGACGATGTGGCCCAGCTGGAGCTCGTCGTCGGGCTTGAGCTCGGTGGGGCCGGAGATGCGGCAGCCGCCGACGTAGGTGCCGTTCATCGACCCCAGGTCCTCCACCATCACCCGCTCGTCCTCGCGGTAGAGGCGGCAATGGCGGCGCGACACCCATTCGTCGTCCAGGACGAAGGTGGAGTGGCTGGCGCTGCGGCCCACCACCAGCGGACCGGGGCCCACGGCGTGTTCCGAGGCCAATTCGGGCGGATAGACCACCCGGAGCCAGGGCTTGAGGGATTCCCGATCGTCGGCGAATTCCAGGATCATGCCCGAAAACTAGCAGTTTCGCGCCCCCGTCTGAACGTTCGCTGAACGGGTTTTTCCCAAAAAGCGAAAAATCCCCCGAAAAGGAAGTAAACTCCGATTGCCCCGCCGCTTTGGAATGATAACTTGAGTTATATATTGCAAAGCCCGCGGGCCGCGGTCGCCTGCGCCCCGGGACGTGTGTATGGAGGCTTTTATGAAGAAGAGTCCCTTTTCCGCGTTTTTGACCGGAGCGGCGTTCGCGCTGCTTTCGGCGACCTCCGCCTGGGCCGACGCGACGTCGTTCGCCGGCAACTACGTGATGGTCTACGGCAGCTCCTCGCCCCGCGCCACGCTGTGGGGCAACGCCGCCTCGGGCATCACGATCACGCAGGTGGCCGGCCAGAACTGGTGGAAGATCGACTTCTCCGGCTTCAACGGCGGCGAGTGGTCCTATCCCACGGTGGTCTGGGGCAACAACAACTCCGTCGAGACCGACGTCAAGCTCTCGAGCTTCCCCTCGCAGGGCTCCACGATCTACTTCTTCGTGGACTACTCGGGCAAGGCGACGATCAGCACCGAAGAGCCCAAGTCCCTCTACATGTACAACCCCTGGGCCTACTCCAAGCCCGCGATCTCCGTCAACGGCTCCGCCCCCGCGGGGATGATGGACATGGGCGAGGAACACTGCGGCTGGTACCGCGCCTTCTTCTCCTCGATTCCCGACCAGATGATGGTCTCCTTCTCCGACGCCAACTTCGGCGACGTCTACGGCCTCAACGGCGCCGAGGACGCCACCCCGATCGACGTGAGACAGACGATGGTCGACGCCGGCGAGGCCTGGATCCTGCCGACCCCGACCCCCGACGGCCCGCCGACGGTGACCGGCTTCTGGCCCGACGAGGACGGCTCCTGCACCTTCTCGCTCGCGATGATCGTCCGCGACTTCTCCAACACCCGCCCCGACTTCGAGTTCGGCAACGCCCCGGGCGCCGCGGCCTCCGCCGGCTGCATCTCCACCGACCCGCCCGCCCCCACCACCGGCATGGTGGCCAACACGCTCAACGACAAGGGCAAGCCCGTCTACAGCGGCGTGTCGAAGTGCAAGAACGAGAACGTGACCGAGTGGTTCACCACGGTCCCCGTCGCGGGGAGCCCCACCGGCACCAACGCCACCTGCATCGACCTGCCGATGAGCAAGACCGACGACGGCATGTGGCGCTTCAATTCCATCTACGACAACGAAGTGGCCGGAAAGGCGCTCGACCGCGTCTTCCTCCCCGTCGACCACTTCAACCTCTACAACGAGACGCACTACGCGGCGCTGATCAACGAAGTCGGCAGGGCCGACGTGGACGCCGGCGACTACGGCAAGACCGCGGGCGGCGCCGGCGAGGCCGGCTACTGGGTCGGCTCCTCCAACTACCTGATCCACCCCGACAACGACGCCCCGCACAACTTCCACTTCTGCGACGAGACCGCCGCCGACTTCGACTACCGCGTGGGCCAGAAGTTCCTCTTCGCCGGCGACGACGACTTCTGGATGTTCATCGACAGACGCCTGGTCGTCGACATCGGCGGCCTGCACGCCCGCTACGGCTACCTGCTGAACCTCGACACCCTGGCGCAGTCGCAGGGCTGGGCGCCGCTGTCGCGCCACTCCATGAAGATCTTCCACTGCGACCGCCAGACCGAAGGGTCGAACTTCACGATGAAGACCTCGATCTACTTCGAGCAGAAGAAGGCGCTCTACTTCGACGAGGTGTTCAACGCCTCGGAAGGCTCCACCTCCTACGAGATGCACAAGATCCAGGGGACGAACAACACCTGCGCCGGCATCGAAAGCGAGGAATCGGGCGGCAACGCCATCGTCACGCCGAACCTGAAGTACGTGCTGGTGGGCGGCAACCTCCCGGCCGAGGGCGACACGCTCGGCGTGGGCAAGCACTACGGCGGGATCGACATCCAGGACTCGGCGCACTTCACCATCACCCCGTCCAGGATGAGCAACCTCTCGCCCGGCGTCTACACCTTCTACGCCATCGACGCCTACAACCCCACGCTGAAGGTCTCGGTGCGCATCCGCGTGCAGGGCAACCTCGCCGTG
>CADBQJ010000193.1 GCA_902796785.1 Fibrobacter succinogenes | reverse complement strand
TTGGTGACGTCGACCACGTTGCTGATCGGGCGCAGCCCGACGGCGCGCAGCAGGCGCTGCATCCAGACCGGCGAGGGGCCGATCTTCACGCCGTCGACCACGCGCGCCACGTAGTGGCCGCAGCCGCAGCCGGGTTCGATCTCGACCGCGATCCTCGTCGAAGCGGCGGGCGCGGCTTCCGCGAATTCCGCCTCGGGCATGACGAGCTCGAGCCCCAGCGCGGCGCCCAGTTCGCGGGCCACGCCGACGTGCGAGAGCGCGTCGGGGCGGTTCGGGGTGACGTTGATCTCGAAGACCACGTCGTAGAGCCCGGGGACGTCGACGACGCGCGTCCCGGCCTCGAGCGAATCGTCCAGGAGCAGGATGCCGGAGTGGTCGGTTCCCAGTCCGATCTCGTCCTCGCCGCAGATCATCCCGAAGGACTCCACGCCGCGGAGCTTGGCCTTCTTCAGCTTGACCGTCTGGCCGTCCATCGGAAGGGAGCAACCGACCGGCGCGAAGACCACGGTCTGGCCGGCGGCCACGTTGGGCGCGCCGCAGACCACCTGGAGCTCCTCCTTGCCGTCGAAGAGCTTCGTGACGTGCAGATGGTCGCTGTCGGGGTGCGGGCCGCATTCGCGGACCTTGCCCACCACGAGCCCGCCGTAGGGCGCGGCCTGGTCTTCGATTCCCTCGACCTCGAGGCCGAGGGAGGTGAGCGTGCGGGAGACGGTTTCGACGTCGGCGCTGAGGCCGGGAAGAAGCCGGCGGAGCCAATTCAGACTGACTTTCATCTCGTTTCCCTCCGGCTAGAACTGGCGCGCGAAGCGGTTGTCGTTGGCGGTCAGAAGGCCGATTTCGGAGATCTTGCGCTTCACCATCGCGATGCGGTCGATGCCGAAGCCGAAGGCGAAGCCGGTGTAGCGCTCGGGGTCGACGCCCACGCGCTCGAAGACGGCGGGGTCCACGCTGCCGCAGCCGCCGATCTCGATCCAGCCGGTCCCCTTGCAGGTGCGGCAGCCCTTGCCGCCGCAGTCGAAGCAGGAGACGTCCATCTCGGCGGAGGGCTCGGTGAAGGGGAAGAAGGAGGGGCGGAAGCGGATCCGGGTCCCCTCGCCGAAGAGCTCGCGCGCCCAGAGGAAGAGGATCCCCTTGAGGTCGGCGAAGGAGATCCCCTCGTCCACGACCAGCCCCTCGACCTGCTGGAACATCGGCGCGTGGGTGGCGTCGGCGTCGCAGCGGTAGACGTGGCCCGGGGCGATCATGCGGATCGGGGGCTTCTGGTTCTCCATCACGTGGATCTGCACGCCGGAGGTCTGGGTGCGCAGCACCACGCCGTCGGCCACGTAGAAGGTGTCCTGCATGTCGCGCGCGGGATGGTCCGGCGGGATGTTGAGGGCCTCGAAGTTGTACCAGTCGGTCTCGATCTCGCGGCCGCCGGCCACTTCGAACCCGAGGCCGCGGAAGAAGTCGATCACCTGCTCGCGCGTTTCGTTCAGCGGGTGGAGCGACCCGGCGCGGACGGCGCGGCCCGGCTCGGTCACGTCGATCCAGCCCGCCTCGAGCTCGCGGTTCATGCGCGTTTCGCGCGCCTTGGCGAGCGCGGCCTCGATCGCCGCCTCGGCCATGGACTTCAGGTCGTTGACGCGCTGGCCGAACTGCGGCCGTTCCTCGGGCAGGAGGGAGCCCATCTGCTTCAGCAGCGCCACGATCTCGCCCTTCTTCCCGAGGAACCGGGTGCGGAAGTCGGCGACGGCCTGCAGGTTCGTGGTGTCGAGCTCGGCCAGCTTCTCGCCGAACCTGGCCCGGAGTTCTTCGATGGGCTTGAGATCCATGGGCGTTTCTCCATTGCGCGCGGGGCGCGGATTCCAAATCTAGCAGTCCGGAACGCGCCTTGGCCCGGAACAAGAAAAGGGCGCCGGTTGTCGCCGACGCCCTTTCCCGAGTTTTCCGATCAGGCGACGGCGGACTTGGCCTTTTCGACCACGGCCTTGAAGGCGGCCGGTTCGTTGAGGGCCAGTTCGGCGAGCATGCGGCGGTCGAGCTCGATGTTCGCCTTGGCGCAGGCGTTCACGAGTTCGCTGTACTTGAGGCCGAGGGGACGCGAGGCCGCGTTGATGCGGGCCGTCCACAGGGAGCGGAATTCGGCCTTGCGCAGGCGGCGATGGTCGTACGCGTAGCGCCAGGAGTGTTCGACCTGTTCCTTGGCGATGCGGACGGTGCTCTTGCGGCGGCCGTAGTAGCCCTTGGCGGCTTCGAGGATCTTCTTGCGGCGGGCGCGGGAGGCGACGCGGGTTTTTGCTCTGGGCATGGTGTTCTCCTTGGGGGCTTAGGCGCCGATCATGCGGCCGATGCGCTTCGCCATTCCGCCTTCGACCAGGGTGCCCTGGCGGGCGGAGCGGCGCTGCCGGTTGTTCATCTTGCGGGGGGTGGACTTGCGCGATCCTTCGCACTTGATGTTGCCGGAGGCGGTGCGGCGGAAGCGCTTCTTGGCGCCACTGTGGGTCTTCATCTTAGGCATGGTTGCCATCCTGGTCGGTGTTGACTGTTTCTTCGGTCTCTTCCGCGTCGTCGGGAAGGTCGGAAAGCCCTTCTTCGGCGTCGCTCTTGTCCTTGCCCGAGGCGGCCTGTTCCTGCGCGCGCTTGCGGGCGGCGGCGAGGGACTTCTGGCTGGGGGCGAAGATGATCATCAGGCTGTTGCCTTCCATCGGCGGGCGGGATTCCACCACGGCCGCCTCGGAGAGGGCCTCGCACATCTGGTCGAGGAGGTGCTTGCCGTAGTCGAGGTGCGCCATTTCGCGTCCGCGGAAGACGAGGATCACCTTGACCTTGCATCCGTGCTCGAGGAAGTCGATGGCGTGGCGCACGCGGTAGTTGAAGTCGTTGTCGTCGGTCTTGGGATGGAGCTTGATCTCCTTCAGCTTGACGACGTGCTGCTTGGACTTCGAGGCGCGGGCCTTCTTGGCGATCTCGAACTTGTACTTGCCGTAGTCCATGATGCGGCAGACCGGCGGAACGGCGTTGGGCGACACCTCGACCAGGTCGAGGCCGGCGCGGGAGGCCATCGAGCGCGCGACGTCCGCGGCGACGATGCCGACGGCCGTCCCCTTCTCGTCGATGAGGCGGACCTGGGGCACGCGGATGCGTTCGTTCACGCGGGTCGAGTCTTCCTGACGGACCGGACGGCCACGGAGTCTGCTGCGCTTGATCAATCGAAAACCTGTTCGGGTTCGCGTTAAATTCCACTTCGGCCTGGAGCGGGGCTCCGAGCTGTGGGGGCAAATGTAGTAATCCCCTATGGGTTTTACAACACCCCCGCCGGCCCGTTTCAGCCCTTTTCGGGCCCCCGGAAGCCCTCGAAGAGCTTCGCGAGGTCGTCCGCGGACATCGTCCCGAGGTCGCCCTGCTTGCGCCGGCGGACCGAAACGGTGCCGTTTTCCCGCTCTTTTTCGCCCACGACGGCCAGGAAGGGGACCTTCTGCTGCTCGCCCTGGCGGATCTTGTAGCCGATCTTCTCGTTGGACTCGTCGAGCTCGCAGCGGATCCCGGCGGCCAGGAGGCGGTCGCGGACCTCGCGGCCGTAGTCGAGGAACTTCTCGGAGATGGGCAGCACGCGGCACTGGACCGGAGCCAGCCAGACCGGGAAGTCGCCGGCGTATTCCTCGATGAGGATCCCCAGGAACCGCTCGATGGAGCCGAGCGCGGCGCGGTGGAGCATCACCGGCGCGTGGCGCTGGCCGTCGGTGCCGACGTAGCTGGCGCCGAGCCGCTCGGGCAGGTTGAAGTCCACCTGGATGGTGCCGCACTGCCAGTCGCGGCCGAGGCAGTCCTTGAGGACGAACTCGAGCTTGGGGCCGTAGAAGGCGCCTTCGCCGGGGTTCAGGACGGTCTGCAGGCCCGCGGCGGCCGTGGCGTCGGCCAGGGCCTTCTCGGCGCGGTCCCAGAGCTCGTCGGAGCCGATGCGGCGCTCGGGGCGGGTGCTGAACTTGACCAGCGCGACCTGGAAGCCGAAGTCGGCGTAGAGGTCCTTGACCAGCTTGCAGAACTCGACCAC
>CADBQJ010000192.1 GCA_902796785.1 Fibrobacter succinogenes | reverse complement strand
GCGCGGTTCTTCCTCGTCTCCGCGCTCATCTTCTTCTTCGGCGAGCCGATCAAGCGGATCATCGACAAGTACTTCAACCTCCTCTCGATCCTCTTCGTGGTCCTGCTGGTCGGCGGCTTCGCCGTCATCAAGGCCTTCGCCTGACCCCGCTCCCGCGCGGCCGAGGCGGTCAGCGTGCGACTTGCGCGACGGCGACCGCGAGCCCCGCGTCGTGCGAGATGGAGACGAGCGCGCGCGAGGCGCCCAGGGCGTGGAGCCTGTCGGCGGCCTTCCCGCGGAGCGCCGCGACCGGCGCCCCTTCCGGCGAGCGGAGGATCTCGACCTCCTTCCACGAAATCCCCTCGGAGAGCCCGGTCCCCAGCGCCTTCAGCACGGCCTCCTTCGCGGCGAACCTGCCGGCGAGGAACTCCGCCGGACGCGTCGACGCGGCGTAGAGGACGAGCTCCGCGGAGCCGAGGATCCGCTCGGCCAGGCGCTCGTGGTCCTTCGCGACGCGCTCGAGCGCGACGACGTCGATTCCCAGGCCGACGACCGATTCGGGCATTTCGTTCTACCTTTGTCGCATGGAGTTCACCGCCGCGGACATCCGGTTTCTCGCCACGGAACGGGCCCAGGCGGCCGTGGAGGAATTTAGCAATGCGGGCGCCGACGAATGGGAGGTGGCCCGCGCCCTCCTGAAGACCCCGTTCGACGCGCGCGGGCGCGCGGTCCTGGCCGAGGCGGCCCGGCTGCTGCCGCGCCTGCGGAGGAAGCTCGGGACCGACGCCTACGCGCTGGGCGACGAGCTCGCGCTCGCGCAGTCCAGCGCGCGCGACGTGGCCGGGTACAAGGCCTCGCTCCTGGCCGGCGCGGACGGGCGGATCCTCGACCTCTGCTGCGGGCTGGGCGGCGACACGCTGCGGCTGGACCCGGCGGCCGAGGTCGAGGGGGTCGACCTCTCCGAGGCGCGGCTGGCGATGTTCGCGCACAACCATTCCCGCATGAGAAACGGCGCGGCGGCGCGCCTGGCCGACGTCCGCGAGGTCGACGTCTCCGGCGCGTTCGTCCTCGTCGACCCCGACCGCCGCGACCCCTCCGACAAGTCGCGCAACTGGAACCCCGCCTCTCTCAGCCCCTCGCCGGAGGAGACGCGCGCCCTGGCCGCCCGCGCGCGCGGCGCGCTGGTCAAGCTGCCTCCCGGCGGCGCCGTCGACTGCTTCGGCGACGGCGTCCAGGCGGAGTTTCTCGGGCGCCGCCGGGAGTGCTGCGAGCTCCTGGTCCGCGCCGGCGCCCTCGCCGAACGGCCCGGGTTCGTCCGCGCGGTGCACGTCGATTCCGGCGAGAGCGTCGGCGCGGAGCTCGCGGAGGCGCGCCGCGCCGCGGGCGAAGTCGGGCTCGGCGCGCCGGAGGGTTTCCTCTGCGAGCCCTCGCCCGCGCTGCTGCGCTCCGGACTCGACCGCTGGATGGCGCGCGACCTCGGGCTGAGGATGGCCGACCGCGACGTCGCCTACTTCTTCTCCGACCGCCCGGTGCTCAGCCCGTTCTGGGACTGCTTCCCGCTGGTCGACCGCTCGCCGATCTCCGCGGGCAAGATGAAGCGGATGCTCGACGCGCGCGGAATCGGAATGCCCGTGGTGAAGAAGCGCGGCATCAGGACCGACATCGACCGCGAGATCGCCAAGCTGGGCCGCCGCCGCGAGGGAGCGCCCGGAGTCCTGCTGCTCGCCCGCTTCGGAGGCGAGCCCGTCGCGCTCCTGGCCGGTCCCGCGCTGAAACCCGAGGAGGAAGGCGATGTCCGAAACGCTTGAAATCCATCCCAGAATCGAACCCTCCTGGCTCGAGGCGCTGCGCGGCGAGTTCGAGCAGGAGTACTTCCGCGACATCAAGCGAAAGCTCCTGGAGGAGCGCGCCCGGGGCCGCGTCGTCTATCCGCCCGCGCCGCTCATCTTCAACGCCTTCGACTCCTGCCCGTTCGACCGGGCGCGCGTCGTGATCGTCGGCCAGGACCCCTACCACGAGCCCGGGCAGGCGCACGGCCTCTCCTTCTCCGTGCCGGAGGGGGTGGAGATCCCGCCCAGCCTCGCCAACATCCACAAGGAGCTGCGCGACGACCTCGGGATCGAGCCGCCGGGCCACGGGTCGCTCGAGGGATGGGCGCGCCAGGGGGTGCTCCTCCTCAACTCCACGCTGACCGTCCGCGCGCACCAGGCCAACTCGCACGCCGCCTTCGGCTGGTCGCGCTTCACCGACGCCGCCATCCGCGCGCTCTGCGCCCGCAAGACCAAGCCGGTGGTTTTCCTCCTCTGGGGCTCCTTCGCCCGGAGCAAGCGCGAGCTGGTGACGCCGCCGCACGTCGCGCTCGAGGCGCCGCATCCCTCGCCGCTCTCCGCCCACCGCGGCTTCTTCGGCTGCCGCTGCTTCTCCAGGTGCAACGAGATCCTGCGCGCGGCCGGCGAGCCCGAGATCGACTGGGCGAGGTTCCGGTAAAACAGGGATCAGGTCTCAGGGATCAGGGATTAGTGCGGACGATGGCGCTTCGCGCATGATGAAAAAAGAAAGGGCTCCGGAAAGGAGCCCTTCTTGTTCATTACCGTGGTCCTTAATACGCGCTAATCCCTAAGACCTAATCCCTAATCACTGCTTCACTCCGTCATCTTCTCGACGACTTCCGCGAGGAGCCGGCGCTCTTCGACGCCGTCGCAGTCGACGCGGATCATCTCCCTGGCGCCGGGGTAGGGGAGTTCGCGCGGACAGTCGGGGAAGGCGGCCTCCGAGGCCTTGGCGACCTTCAGCAGGAACCGGTCGTCGTAGACGCCGCCGAAGACTTTGCCGTTGCGGTAGAGGAGATGCTCGCCCATCATGGCGCGGTGCGTGACGCCGTCCAGCCCGGAGAGCTGGCCGAGGACGTAATCCAGAAATTCCTTGCTCGAAGCCATGGGGAAAAATTAGTGATCAGGTCTTAGTGATTAGGTCTCAGTGCGGATAATCCGCAGCGCGCTTGAAAGAAAAGAAAGGGCTCCGGAAAGGGGCTCCTTTTTTACTGCCACAGGCGATACTACGCACTAATCCCTGATCCCCGATTCCGGAAAAAACGCGCGGACGGGCGAATTTTTGGTTACATTCGTTGATGACGGCGCGGTTGCGCCGCCGCACATCACTCAGGAGAAAAAGAAATGAAAAAGATGTTGACCGTCCTCGCCGCCGTCGCGTTCCTCGCCACGGTCGCCACCGCGCAGGAAGAAGGTGCCGCCAAGGGCGGTTCCGGCATCGCCCTCACCGCCGAAGTCGGCCTCAGCTACTTCCTCGAAGACGTCGGCGACGCCGACGCCCTGACCTTCCCCGTGATCGGCATCAAGGGGATGTACGAACTGGCCAATGTCAAGGTCGGCGCGAATCCCATGGGTGTCGGCGGCTACATCGCCTACAACTCGCTGGTCAGCGAAGACTACTACACGTTCAGCGCCATCCCCGTCCTGGCGATGGTCGAACTGCGCCCCATCGAAATCCCGCTCTTCATCGACGTCGGCCTCGGCCTCGGCTTCTGGAGCTCCGAAACCGATTTCGGCGGCTACTTCGGCAAGGTGGAAACCAGCGGCACCGCCATCGCCTTCATGCCCCGCGTGGGCTACGCGATTCCGGTCGCCGGGTTTGAAGTGCCCATCACGCTCTCCTACCTGTGGATGAACGACGACGGCAGCATGTCGGACCTCAACTTCACCGCCGGCTTCACCTACAAGTTCTAGACCGCCGTCGGTCCGTTTTCGCGAAGGCCTCCTCCGGGAGGCCTTTCGTTTTTCCCGACCCTCTTTTTACTGCCGCAGGCCTTAATCCGCACTAATCCCTAAGACCTGATCCCTGGTCCCCAATCTGTTCCATTTTGAGACACTGCCGCAAGATTGCTTCATTTTGAAACAGCGACATTCCCCGTTTTCAGCGGAATTCGGCGGAAAGAGCCCGTTTTGGCGGCCGGGAGCTCTCCTCGGGAGGTTGGCACGGCCTTTGCTACACTACGGGCAAACCGAAACGGACACCAACACAAGGAGCCTCCTCATGTCCATCAAGCCTCTTGCCGACAGAGTCGTCGTCGAACCTCTCGACGCCGAAGAAAAGACCGCCGGCGGCATCTTCATCCCCGACAACGCCAAGGAAAAGCCCCAGAAGGGCAAGGTCATCGCCGTCGGGCCCGGCAAGGCCGACGAGAAGATGGAACTCAAGAAGGACGACGTCGTGCTCTACGGCAAGTACTCCGGCACCGAAATCAAGGTGAACGGCAAGACCCTTCTCATCATGCGCGAAAGCGACGTGCTGGCCAAGATCTAACGGGAATTTCAACCAAAAGGAACAGACACCATGTCCGCCAAACTCCTCAAGTACGACGTCCAGGCCCGCGAAGCCCTGCTGCGCGGCGTGAACAAGCTCGCCGACGCCGTCAAAGTCACCCTCGGCCCCAAGGGCCGCAACGTCATGATCGCCAAGAGCTACGGCGCCCCCGCCGTCACCAAGGACGGCGTCACCGTCGCCAAGGAAGTCGAGCTCGACGACCACTTCGAGAACATGGGCGCGCAGATGACGCGCGAAGTCGCCTCGAAGACCTCCGACGTGGCCGGCGACGGCACCACCACCGCCACGGTCCTCGCCCAGGCCATCGCCCGCGAAGGGCTGAAGGTCGTGGAAGCCGGCGCGAACCCGATGGACGTCAAGCGCGGCATCGACCAGGCCGTCTCCTCGATCCTGGCCGCCGTCGACAAGGCCGCCAAGAAGGTCTCCGGCAAGGCCGAGATCGCCCAGGTCGCCTCCATCTCCGCCAACAACGACGAAGAGATCGGCAACCTCATCGCCGACGCCATGGAAAAGGTCGGCAACGACGGCGTCATCACGATCGAAGAGTCCAAGACCGCCGAAACCACCCTCGAAGTGGTCGACGGGATGCAGTTCGACCGCGGCTACCTCTCGCCCTACTTCGTCACCAACACCGAGAAGATGGAAGTCTCCCTCGAAGACCCCTACATCCTCCTCTACGACAAGAAGATCGGCAACATGAAGGACCTCCTCCCCATCCTCGAAGGCGTGGTGAAGACGGGCCGTCCGCTGCTGATCGTCGCCGAGGACGTGGAAGGCGAAGCCCTCGCCACGCTGGTGGTCAACAAGATCCGCGGCGCCCTCAAGGTGGCCGCCGTCAAGGCCCCCGGCTTCGGCGACCGCCGCAAGGCCATGCTCGAGGACATCGCCATCCTGACCGGCGGCCAGGTGGTCTCCGAGGAAACCGGCAGCAAGCTCGAAGACGCCGGCCTCGAAGTGCTCGGCACCGCCAAGACCGTGGTGATCGACAAGGACAACACCACCATCGTCGGCGGCTCCGGCAAGAACGCCGCGGTCAAGGCCCGCGTGGCCGTGATCAAGAAGCAGATCGAGGACACCACCAGCGACTACGACCGCGAAAAGCTCCAGGAACGCCTGGCCAAGCTGGCCGGCGGCGTCGCGGTGATCCACGTGGGCGCGGCCACCGAAGTGGCGATGAAGGAAAAGAAGGACCGCGTCGACGACGCCCTGCACGCGACCCGCGCGGCCGTGGAAGAAGGCATCGTCCCCGGCGGCGGCGTCGCGCTGATC
>CADBQJ010000191.1 GCA_902796785.1 Fibrobacter succinogenes | reverse complement strand
TGGCCGCCCTGCCCGCCGCCTCCGCCGAGGCGTCGGCCGCGGGCGCGACCCCCGCCGCCGGCTTCGCCGAGGAGGCCGCCCGCGTGGCCGAGGCCGCGACGACCCTGCGCGACACCGTCGCGCTCGTCAAGGCGAACCAGGTGGAGTTCCAGGCGGGCCTGGAGATGTTCGCCCGCGGGGTCGAGGAGCTCCTCGAGGGGCTGCGCCGCCGCCAGGAGGACGACGGGGTGCAGAACAACTACTTCAACCGCCTCGAGGCGGTCCTGGAGGCCTACCAGGAGCGCGCCAACGAAACGCTCCAGGAAAACAGCGTGCAGACGCAGGAGATCCTCCTCTCGGTGCTGCGCCAGGTCAAGCTCGCCCTTCCGGACGAAAAACGCGAAAACGGCGAAGGCTAGGCCATGTCCATCTTCCTCCGATCGCCGAAAGGCTCCGGTGTCTGGGTGGTCTTCACCGACCTCATGGTGGGGCTCTTCACCCTCTTCGTCTTCGCCTTCGTCTCCATCTGGCTGCTGAAGGAGGAGTCGGAGCGCGACCTGGTGGAGCGCAACGAGGCCTTCACCCGCAAGGAGCAGGAGTACCAGGCCTGCGTCGACGCGCAGCGCAGCGCCCAGCGCAAGCTGGCCGCCTACCAGACCATGCTGGGCGAGCAGCTGAAGATCCCGATCGAGAAGGGGCAGATCGCCCTGGCCGACGACGGCAAGATCGACATCCAGACGAGCCTCCTCTTCGCGTCGGGCCATTCGCGCGTGACCGGCCAGGGGCGCGAGCTCCTGCAGAGCGTCGCCCGGGCGCTGGGCGAGGTGGCGAGGAACGACACCACCTTCATCCTGATGGTCGCGGGCCACACCGACTCGATTCCGGTCCACTCCGAGTACTTCAAGTCGAACTGGGACCTCTCGCAGATGCGCGCCCGCAACGTGGCCGACGTCCTCCTGGAAAACGGATTCCCGCCCGCGCGCGTCTTCTCCGCCGGGTTCGGCGAGTTCCAGCCCAAGGTCTCCAACGCCACCGAGGAGCTGCGGAGCCAGAACCGCCGCGTGGAGATCGTCCGCCTGAACCGCTTCGGAACGGAGGGCGCCGCGCCGTGAAGAAGCTCCGCGTGGCACAGTGGCGCGTCGCGCTGGACATCTTCCACCGGGAGTACAAGGTCCCGTGGACGCGCCAGCGCTTCGCCGAGGCGCTGGTGGACCGCGCCGAGGAGCTGGAGGCGGTCGACGACGACGACGCGCTGGAGGCGCTCGAGGACCGGCTGATGGCCTGGATGGAGCGCCAGAAGGAGCGCTTCGCGAACCACGCCGAGGCGCCGGCGATGCAGGAGCCCGACCGCGACTGCTTCGCGAACGCCTGGAGCGAGGCCTACCTGCAGCGCGAGATCGACGAGCTGCGCGAACGGATGCGGAGCTTCCGCCGCATGATCCCCCGCGAGGAGGGGAAGCGGATGGCGGCCACGGTCGACAAGCTGGAGTCCGAGCTGAAGGCGGGCGCCCCGCGGGAGTCGGTCGTCGATTCGCTGCGCGCGCTGCGCGGGCGGGTGATCGCCCGCTGCTTCCGCTCGCTCGAGGCGGTCTCCGGGCTCGGGTCGCTGGAGCGGTTCCTCCCCTTCGTCGCCGACAACGGCGTGCAGCCGGCCATCGGCCCCTACAACCGCCGCGTGGCCTTCGCCGAGACGCTCGGCGAGATCAAGGCGACCGACCCCATCTGGATCGGCGACCTGGTGGCCCTCTACGGGCAGCTCTACGAACAGGAAAGGCGGATGTCGTAGGCGCGCGTCCGCGCCCTACAGATAGCGCTTGAGGACGTCCTTGCTGGCGACGAAGTAGTCGACGCCGGAGAGGAGCGTGACCGCGGTGACGATCCCCATGATCGACATGGGGAAGGTCCGCCAGATCTCGGGGACGTAGGGCAGGGACTGGATCGGGTCGAGCGCCCCGATCAGGATGACGAGGATCCCCGACATCTGGATGCCGGTCTTCCACTTGCCGCTGCGCCGCGCGGCGATGGTCATCCCCTGCGACGCGGCCAGCGTGCGGAGCGTCTCCACCGAGGCCTCGCGGAAGTAGATCAGCGCGACCATCCAGATGTTCGCGTAGCCCGAGGCCAGGAAGCAGAGGAAGACGGTCATGTTGGAGATCTTGTCGGAGAAGGGGTCGAGGAACTTCCCGAGCGTGCTGACCTGGTCGTACTTGCGCGCCAGGTGGCCGTCGAGCCAGTCGGTCACCATGAAGAGGACCACCAGCAGCAGCGAGAGCCCCTTGAAGACGATGCTGTTGTCGGAGTAGTCGAGGTTGTTGTCGTAGAAGAAGGAGATGATGAAGACCGGGGTGAGCGCGATGCGGCTGATGGTGAGCTGCGTGGCCACCGTGGGGGGCTTGCGGTTCTCGGGGTTGCGGTAGTAGCGGTAGAGGAAGACCACGCCGGCGGCCAGCATGAAGAAGAGGCCGGCGCCCAGGACGATCTCCTGGAAGTGGTCGATCTCCAGCACGAAGAGCATGGCGGCCACCGTGGTGACGAGGCGCGCGAGGCGGCCCCAGACGGAGGGGCGGCCCAGGTCGACGCCGGCGTGGAGCGCGGCGAAGGCGTAGCAG
Organism: Fibrobacter succinogenes; assembly: GCA_902796785.1. Lineage (GTDB taxonomy): Bacteria > Fibrobacterota > Fibrobacteria > Fibrobacterales > CADBQJ01 > CADBQJ01. The sequence continues at coordinate 6,779 of CADBQJ010000191.1, read as the reverse complement.
GGGTAGGCGAAGAGCTGGACGAGCAGGAGGACCCAGCAGAAGGCCAGCGTGCGCGGGAACTCGACCTCGGTGGCCAGGTCCTGGAAGAGCAGCACGCCGAAGACGCCGGCCAGCAGCGCGGTGTAGACGGTGCGCGACCAGATGAGAGCGCGCGGCCACTGCTCCTCGTCGTTGTTCCGGACGCGGTTGCTGTGCCAGAAGTTGACCAGCAGCAGGCAGGAGAGCGAGCCGAACGCGGGCAGGCGGAATCCCATCCCCATGAAGACGAGGGTGAGGACGAGCAGCACGATGCGCAGCGCGCGCGGGACGAATTCGATCATGGTCCCAATCTAGGATTTTCGCGCGGAACGCGCCCGGATTTGTTCGCGGAGGGAGCGGGCGTGGGCCAGGGCCTCGGCGTTTTCGGGGGCGCCCAGCATCCGGGCCAGCTCGGCGATCCGCCCCTCCTCGTCCAGCGCGGAGACGACGGTGCGGGTGCGGCCGTCGGCCTGCCCCTTGACCGCCTTGAGGTGGAGGTCGGCCAGGGCGGCCACCTGGTGGAGGTGGGTGACGGCGAAGACCTGCCGCCCGGCGCCCAGGGCGCGGAGCGCCTCGCCGATGCGGTTGCCCGTCTCGCCGGCGATGCCCGCGTCGACTTCGTCGAAGACGAGGAGCGGGACGGTGTCGACGTCGGCCAGGACCGACTTGAGCGCGAGCATGGTGCGGGAGAGCTCGCCGCCCGAAAGCGTGGAGCGCAGCGGGCGCTCGCCTTCGCCGGGGTTGACCGCCACGAAGAACTCGGGCCGGTCGGTCCCGTCCGCGGGGAAGGCGGCCAGGGGGGATTCCGCGCCGGGGTCGGCCTGCGGGACGGGGTCGTCGGCGAACCTGACGGCGAACCGCGCGCCGCCCATCCCGAGCTCCGCGAGCTCCGCCTCCACCTTGCCCCGGAGCTCGAGGGCGGCGCGCGACCGCGCGGCGTGGAGGGCGGCCGCCGCCTCGCGCAGTTCGGCGAGCCCGGCGGCGAATTCGTTCTTCAGGTCGGCCAGCTCGTCCCCGAAGCCGCCGAGGCTCGCCAGCTCCGCGCCGATCGAGTCCCGCATCGCGACGAGGCCGGCCAGGTCGGCCGAGTATTTCCGCTTGAGGCGCTGGAGCAGCGCGAGGCGGCCGTTCAGGCGGTCGAGCTCCGCTTCGGAGAGCTCCTCCTCGTCGCGGTCCAGGGCCTCGAGCGAGGTCTCCAGCTCCTGGAGCGCCAGGCGCGCGTCGGCGACCTGCCGGGCGGAGCCCTTCAGCTGCCCGATCGCCTCGAGCCGCTCGAGCTCGCGCTCCAGCCGGCGGAGCTCGCCGGCCATCCCGTTCTCGCCCAGGCGCAGGATCGCGCGGGCGCTCTCCACGTGGTGGCGGACGTCGCCCCTCTTCTCGACCCCGTTCAGCTTCGCCAGCAGCTCCTCCTCCTCGTTCGGGGAGGTCAGCGCGGCCTTGACGAGCTCGTCGTGGCGGTAGCGGAGGAAGTCCTCCTGCGCCGAGAGCTCGGCCTGCCGCTTCCGGAGCGCGGAGGCCTTCGCGTCGATCTCGCGGCAGCGGGCCAGCGCGGACCGGTAGGCCGCCAGCTCGGGGGCGCTCTTGCCGTAGAGATCGATCAGCGCGGCGTGGGTCCGCTCGTCGCGGAGCAGCAGCTGCTCGCTCTGGCCGTGGAGCTGGAGGAGCGATTCGCCGATCTCGCGGAGGACGCCCTGCGAGACGACCGTGCCGTTGACCCGGCAGCGGCTCTTGCCCGAGGCGGAGAGGGTCCGCTCCACGACGATCTCGTCGTCGAACGACTCGATCTCCTCGCGTTGCAGGACGGCCAGGGCCCCTTCGGCCCCCTCGAGGGAGAAGATCCCCTCGACCCGCGCCTCGTCGGCGCCGGCGCGGACCTGCTGTTTGAGCCCCTTGTCGCCGCCGAGAAGCCGCAGCGCGGCGAGGAAGACGGACTTGCCCGCGCCGGTCTCCCCGGTGAGGACGACGAGCCCCTTTTCGAAATTCAGATCGAGCGATTCGATCAGGACGAGGTTGCGGATTCGCAACTCCTTCAGCATTCGGACGGCCTCCGGGGGCTGTAGTGCCCGCTCCAGCCAAGTTTGTCGCGGAGCGCGTCGACGAACGTATAGTTGCCGACTTTGACAAATGTAGCACTTTTTTCCGAGAGGGAGACGAGGAACTCGTCGTCCGCCTCGGCCGCGACGGTCTGGCGTCCGTCGAGCAGGAGGTTGTATCCGCGCGAGTCGTTGCTGCGCAGGAGGATGCGGGACTTCTCGCTGACGACGAGCGGGCGCACGGTGAGCGCGGGGGAGTTGACCGCCTGGACGACGAGGCAGTGGGCGTCGGGGTGGACGACCGGCCCGCCGGAGGAGAGGTTGTAGCCCGTGGATCCCGTGGGGGTGGAGATCAGCAGGAAGTCGGCGTGGTAGTCGGTGAGGTAGCGCCCGTCGAGCTCCACGTGGAGGTCGACCAGCCTGCCCGCCAGCCGTTCGCCGGCCGGGGGGTTGACCTGCAGCTCGTTGAGCGCGCGGACGCGGGAGATTTCGCGGCCGCCGCGGGTCTGGACCACCTCGAGCATCGCGCGCTTGTACGTGGAGTAGTCGCCCGAGGCGATCTTCGCCACCATTTCGGGGAGACGCTCCGGCGTGCAGTCTGTGAGGAAGCCGGTCTTGCCCAGGTGCACGCCGAGGATGGGGACGTCGCCGTCGGAGCCGATGCGGGCGGCGGAAAGTGCGGTGCCGTCGCCGCCCACGGGGAGCAGCAGGCGGCTCTGCGCGAGCTCCGCGGGCGCGGCCTTGCGGAACCGCGCGGGGACGGCCACGGGGCAGTCGTCGTTGACCAGCAGCTCCCACGCCACGGGCGCGGAGCGCGCGATCTCCGCGAGCACCTCGGCGCTGCCGGGGTAGTCCTTGAAGACCAGCGCGGCGACGGTCGTTTTTTCATTCGGCATCGTTCAGTCCCTCCAGCGTCGCGTGCCATCCGGGCCAGAGCTCCTCGAGCGCGTCGAGGGTCGGGTCGTCCAGTTCGCTCCGTCCCTGCGCCAGGCAGGCGAGCGCGGCGCAGGCCAGCGCCAGCGGGGCGTCGCCCTCCGAGACGAACTTGTCCGCGTCGAGCTCCTCGCGCCCGCGCAGGACGATCCCCTCGTCGAACTGCCCGGCGTCCACGCCCGCGCGGCGCAGGTCGTCCAGCAGGCAGGCCAGCTCGGGCGCGATCGCCTTCGGGCGCGTCTCGCCGTGGCGCAGGATGCTCTCCCCGTCGGCGAAGGCGGCGGAGACGGCCAGGAGCGGGAAGTCGTCGCCCACCGCGCGGACCTGCTGCGCGGAGAAGTTCGCGCCGCGGAACTCGCGGGCGTGGGAGACGTAGAGGTTCGCGCCGGACTCGCCGTGGCGGTCGCGCTCGCGCGAGCGGCGCAGCAGCCCGTGGTCCTTGTCGAACCGGGAGAAGGCGGTGAAGAAGCCGCAGCGCGAGGGGGTGACCGCCACCTGCTCCAGCTCGAGCGAGCTTTCGGGCAGGCGGGAGGCCAGCAGCGCGAGGAAGGCGGCCAGCGAGGGGTCGGAGAAGAGCGAGATCTTCGCGGGAGCCGGCGCGGCGCCCGCGGGGAGCGTCCAGGTGACGTGGCGCTCGGGGCGCTGCTTCGTGCGGCGGAGCATGCGCTTCTGGTACTCGTCCAGCTCCTGCATCCCCACGGCGACGGTCTCGAGCGGGACGCCGAAGGCGCCGCAGGCGTTTTCGAGCGCGTCCTGCGCGGCGTAGGGCTCGCGCCAGCGGAAGGGGAGCCCGTGGACGAGCGCGCAGAGCAGCTGCGACGAGCGGAGCGCGGGGGAGGCGCGCCGGAGCTCGCGGTCGACCGGTTCCGGAGGCGCGACGCGCTCGACGACCAGGCCGTCGCCCGATTCCTCGAGCCGGAGGCCGGGGAGCGCGGAGAGGTCGGCGCGCAGCCGGATCAGCCGCGCGGGGCGCCCCGTGAAGCGGACCCTGGAGCCGACGCCCGAGGTGAGCCAGACCGCGCCCAGCAGGTTGGCCTGGGGCGAGGTGCCGACCGGGACGGAATCGCGCGGCGCGGCGGGGGGACGCGGGCCGAGCCCGTCGACCATCAGGATCTCGTCGGAATGGAGGCAGGGGATCTGCGCGGCCTCGAGCCACTTGAGCATATAGGCGAAGTCGCCGTGGAGTGGCCAGGGCGAGATCTCGCTCCGCCCTTCGGAGAGCGCGGCGAGGATCAGCGAGACCGCGGCCTGCACCCGGTCGGGCGGAAGCCGGAGGAGTCCCCGGAGGTTCTTGATCCGCCTGACGATCACGAGGGCCGCCTCGCGCCGAAGTGTTCCGCCTCGAGGATCTCCTGCGCCTTCAGCGCCTCCTGGGCGCTGCGGAAGGCGATGCGGAAGTGGCCGCCCACGCCCTCGCGGACCTTGAGCAGCTCGATGTCGCGGATGTCGAGCCCCGCGTCGGAGAGGGGCTTGACGATGGCCAGCAGGGCCCCCTTGCGGTCCTTGACGTCGACCACGAGGTCGACCAGGTTGCTGGCGAAGCCCTTGGTGCGGGGCGGGACGGAGGTGCGCAGGCGCGACCCCTCGTCGAAGAAGCGCCCGAGCGTCTCGAAGTCGCCCTCGGCGAGCGCCCCGCGGAATTCGGCGAGCGCCTCGGCGGCGCGGTCGAGCGCGTCGCCCAGCGCCTCGGCGTTGGTGCGGAAGATCCCCTGCCACATCGGGAAGGAGGATTCGGCCAGGCGGCTCATGTCGCGGAACCCCTGCCCGGAGAAGGCGACCGACTCGGGGCTGTGGCGCCCGACGGCCGCGGCCAGCGCGGTGGAGAGGGACTGCGGGAGGTGGCTCACCCAGGCCACGTGGCGGTCGTGCTCCGCGGGGTCGAGGACCACGCGGCGGGCGCCGACGGCGTCGATGACCGCGGCGAGGGCGTCGGGGACGTCGGGACGGCCCTCCGGCGGGCAGAGCAGCCAGAGGGCGGACTCGAAGAGCGATCCGTCGCGGGCCTCGAAGCCGTGCTTTTCGCTGCCGGCCATGGGGTGCCCGCCGACGAAGAGCGGCTCGGGGGCGCCGAAGGAGAGGGAGCGGCCCAGCTCGCAGATGCGGCGCTTGGTGCTGCCCACGTCGGTGACGACCGCCCCTTCGGGGAAGCGGGCGGGGGAGGCGGCCAGCGCGCGGAGCAGCTCCTCGATGCGGTCGATGGGGGTGGCGAGGACCACCAGGTCGCTCTCGGCCTTCCAGAGGTCGACCTCGTCGTAGCCCCAGCCGCGCTCGATCAGCCCGGCCTTTTTGGCGGCGGCGACGGTTTCGGGGGCCGACACCCCCTGGAGCGAGGCGCGGAATCCCTTTTCGGAGAGGGCCTGGAGAAGCGAGCCGCCCAGCAGGCCGAGCCCGACGACGGTGACGCGGGGGGTCATCGCCCCTCCTTTCCGCCTTCGGAGCCCTCTTCGGCCAGGACCGTCTGGGCGATGACGGCGCGGAAGACCGCCTCGACCTGGGCGTTCGAGAGGGGGCCTCCGTTTTGGGCGAGGATGGCGTCGATCACCTGGCGTTCGCGGGCGGGGTCGCAGACGGGGAGTCCCCGTTCGCGCTTCAGTTTCGCGATTTCGAGGGCGCACTCGGTCCTGCGGTTCAGCAGCCGCAGCAGCTCCGCGTTGATGGCGTCGATGCGCTCTCTCCAGTCGGCGATTTCCATGCCTTTAAAGATAATTATACGGTTCGGGGGGCCGATGTTTTAGTATCTTTGCGCTGTCCTCCTCCGATTCCCGCCGCGAGTTCGGCCGGAAAGGGAACGACGCGGGCGCACGCCCGGAGCCTCGGTTCCCGCCCTCGGAAGGGGCACCCCAAATCCATCGTCGCGAAAAACCAAAGGAGAAGCGCGATGGCACCAGGCGTCCGGCCGACACGGCGGACGCGGTCGGCTTCGGAGCCGGCGGAAACGCCGCAGCGGCCCGCGCCGATCACCACTCCTCGCAGAAGGAACTCAATCGAATGGAATCCTGCACCCTTTGCTGCCTCAACATCGTCCTCGGAATCGCCTGCCTCGTCGTCGGCGCGCTGATCCTCAAGAAGCTCGCCGTCGTGATCCGCATGCTCGAACAGCCCGTGGCCCGCAAGCTCACCCCCGAGCTGAAGGCCCGCTTCGGCATGCGCAGCCAGCGCGAAGCGCAGCGCGAAGGCGCCCGCGCCGACCGCAACGGCAACGAACAGCGCAACGACCGCGGCGACCGCGGCGACCGCCGCGACCGCAACGAACAGCGCAACGACCGCGGGGAACGCCGCGACCGGGGCGACCGCCGCGACCGCCGCGACCGCGGGGAACGCCGCCGCAACCGCTACGAAGCCCCCTCGGCCGCCGACGTGATGGGCAACGACGCCGAAGCTCCCGCCGCTCCCGCGGCCGAAGCTCCCGCCGCCGAAGCCCGCCCGCAGCAGTCCGAACGCCCCGCCCTCGCCCCCCGCGGCGGCGACCGCCAGGCCGAAGCGCAGTCCGCTCCCGCCGCCCCCGCGGCCGAAGCTCCCGCCGCTCCCGCGGCCGAAGCTCCCGCCGCCCCCGCCGAACTCCGCTTCGGCCGGCGCCAGCAGGTCAAGCGTCCTCCGGAAATCCAGGACTAGTCCCGGATTCCGCCAAAGGAATCGAAGGCCTCCCCGCGCGGGAGGCCTTCTTTTTTCGGGAGATTGGAAAGGGGCGAGGAAAAGAATCGGAGCGAAAAAAAAGAGGGAAGCGCGTTCGCGTTTCCCTCTGTTTCTTGGCCTACCAGGACTCGAACCTAGAATGGCAGAGCCAGAATCTGCTGT
>CADBQJ010000190.1 GCA_902796785.1 Fibrobacter succinogenes | reverse complement strand
TCCACGCCGATCGCCGGTTCGGGGTTGTGGCTCCACCGCGCGGATCCGCCGGGCAGCGGGAGGAAGAGCGCCACGGCCAGGTCCCACCGCTCGTTTTCCGCCGCGGCGCCCGGGTCGACGGAGACCTTGCCGGCGATGACGAAGGGAACCATGCGCGGAATCGCGAAGTGGGCGCGCACGTTCGCCTCCGCCTTGACGTAGGAGAGCGTGTCGTTCTCCGCGCGCAGCCGCGCGCCGGGCCCGGCCAGCAGCGCGAAGCGCGGCGACTCCTTCGCGACGAAGTCGGCGCGCAGCATGATCCGCGCCCTCGGGTCGCGCGCCTTTTCGAAAAGCAGGCGGTCGTTTCCGGCGATGCGGTATTCGCGCGCGCGCCAGTGCGGGAAGACGGCCTGCGCGTCCATCGAGAGGTTCAGCCGTCGCGCGGGCGTAATCGTCCAGCCGCCGACGAGCTGCCATTCCCATCCTTCCAGCAGCCCCTCGCGGTCGCGCGAGGAGAAGCCGTTCGCGCGGACGAAGCTCGCCCATTGCGTCCAGAGGACGGAGTCGGGACGCGGCGCCTCCCAGGCCCACTGCGCCCAGACGCCGACGAGCCATTCCGAGACCGCGGGGGATTCCAGCATGCGCGTCCAGCCGCGCTTCCCGTAGGACTGCCACGACCCCTCCGCGACGACCTCGTCGGCCAGGACGCCCAGCTCGACGCGCTTCAGCGGGAAGAGGCGCAGCCGCGCCCCCCGTTCCTCGAAGCGCAGCAGGTTCCGTTCGCGCGCGGGCCGTTCGGCGTCGGCGGAGAAGATCTGCAGGCGCCGTTCGTCGTGACGGTGGCGGCTCCAGAGCAGCTCGGGCCGCAGCAGGCCGCCGAAGAGCGGCGCGCCGGCCTGGAAACGCCAGAAGGGGAGTCCCCACGCGTCGTCGCCGTCGCGGTCCTCCACGGGGAGCGGGAGCGCGAAGCCGCCGAAGAGCGCGCCGTCGTCGCGCCAGGCCATCAGCCCCAGGCCGCCTTCGCCGACCGGGCCCACGGGCCACGGGGCGAACGTCTGCGCGGAGAGCGCGCCGCAGAGGAGAAGGAGGGGAAGCGCGATCCGTTTCATCGCCCGCGGTTCCCTACCGCTTCATCTGCTCGATCTTCGTGCCGAGGTAGTAGGCCTGGAGGATTTCGCGGAAGCTCTGTCCCGCCTTGGAGCGGCCGCGCGCGCCCATCTGGCAGAGGCCGATGCCGTGGCCGAAGCCGCTGCCGATGGCCTTGATCCCCTTGTCCTCCCAGGGCTCGAGGCGGAACCGCGCGGAGGGGAGGATCGAGGAGGGCTGCTTGGGGTTGGCCAGGAACCAGCGGACGCGGTCGCCCTTGACGATCACGCGCTTCGAACCGTCGCCGACGATCTCCATCCGCTTCACGCGCCCGTCGTCGAGCGTGTCGAGGATCTGGATGCGCTCGAACCGGCTCAGGCGGACGGCGGGATCGGGCTTGGCGGCGGGGAGCGCCTTGGCGAGCAGCTGGTCGAGCTCGTCCCAGGTCCAGGTCCGCTCCCAGCGCATGTAGCTCGAGGCGGCGCACCAGGGCCCTTCGGGCGAGGCGTCGGGGACGGAGGCGAGGTAGGGGACCGGCGCGGCGTTCCAGACCTGCGACGCGTCGGCGGTGCGGCCGGCGCAGGTGGAGTGGTAGTAGGCCTCGATCGGCTCGCCCTTCCAGGCGACGATCAGCCCGGCGGTCTCGGAGACGGCGCGGGAGGAGAGGGAGTCTTCGGCGCGCACGCCGCCGTAGACCTGGTCGCGCGTGTCGCTGTGGAGGTCGAAGCCGCTGGCGGCGTTCTGCCCGGCGTGGCGCACGGTGTAGGTGCGCGCGGCCACGGCCTGCGCCTTCATCGCCTCCAGGCCGGAGGCGTCGAGCTTGCCGATTTCGAGCGGCACCACGCCGCGCAGGTATTCCTCCACCTGCAGTTCGAGGACGGGGCGCAGCGACTTGCCGTCGGCGCGCAGCCAGAGCTCGCCGCGGTGGGGCTTGCCGTCCAGCGCGAGGAACTCCCCGCCGGCGGGGCGGATCCGCGCGGGCAGCGGGAGCTTCTTCGTGCCGAGCTCGCTCTTCAGGCAGACTTCGTTCCCGCAGAGGGAGGCCGTGGCGTCGATCTTCTTCGACGAGACGATCTTCCAGTCCGCGCCGGCGCTGTCGGAGCTGGTCGAGCCGGCGGGGAAGGAGAGCTTGAGCGAGGCGCGGGGGTCGCACAGCGAGATCCGGATCTTCGCGTCGACGGCGGCCGGGGCGGGCGCGTCGGCGGGTTCCTCGGGCGCGGACGCCGCTTCGACCGGCGCGTCGGCCCCGGCGGTCTCCGCGGCGGGTTCCGTCCGCTTCTCCGGCGCGGCTTCGGGAGCGGCGGCGGAATCGGCCGCGGGCGCGGCGGCGGCCCCGGCGGCTTCGCCTTCGTCGCGGGCGGCGGGTTCGGATTTCCTCAGCCCCAGCTCCTCGTCCACGTCGCCGCGGGGCTGGTAGACCGCAGTCCCCTTCGCCTCGTCGTCGGCGGAGGGGTAGCGGGAGACCTTTTCGGGGGCGAAGGCGAAGCAGCCGGCAAGGACCATGGCCGCCGCCGTCAGGACCGAGATGCGCGACGCCGCGTGGAGGAGGCGCATTCGGTTCCTCCTACTTGCGGCCGCGGGCCATCTTCTTGAGCTTGGACTGGAGCATCGCCCGTTCGGCGGGACCGATCCGGTCCACGAAGAGGCGGCCGTCGAGGTGGTCGGTCTCGTGCTGCACCGCGCGGGCCAGCGTCCCCTCCACCGTCATCTCGACGGGCTGCCCGTCGATGTCGAGGGCGCGGAAGGTCACGCGGTTGGGGCGCGCCACCTCGGCCCAGAGGTCGGGCACGGAGAGGCAGCCCTCCTCGCACACGGAGAGCTCGCTCTCCTCGTCGGGGAAGACCTCGGGGTTGAAGAGGACGAGCGGGTTGCGCTGCGACTCCTCCTTGGCGATGTCGATGACGACCAGGCGGACGCTCTTCCCGATCTGCGGGGCGGCGAGCCCCACGCCGTCGGCGGCGTACATCGTGGCGAGCATGTCCTGCGCCAGCTGGCGCAGCTCGGGGGTGATCTCCGCCACCGGCTTCGAGACCTCGCGGAGCACGGGGTCGCCGTAGGTGCGGATCTTCAGGGGGCCGTTGCCGCTCTTCGCCATGGCTACTTCTGGTTGGCCAGGCCGGCCACGGTGGAGCGGAGGAACTCGATCTTGGAGCCGTCGACGGTCTTCAGCGTGACGCGCTGCTCGTCGAGCGAGACGACGGTGCCGAACATGCCCGACTGGGTCACCACCTCGTCGCCCGCCTTGAGGGCCTTCTGCATTTCCTGCGTCTTCTTCATCTGCTTCTGCTGGGGGCGGATGAGGAAGAGCCAGAAGACCGCGAACATCAAAATCAGCGGCAAAACGGGCGAATTCACGAGCGATTCCATCGAAACCTCGGCGGTGCGGGTGGTTGGGACGGCCTGAAATATACAAACTATATTTAGGGCGCTTTGCGGCTGTAGCTCAGTTGGATCAGAGCTTCCGATTTCTAATCGGATGGTCCTAGGTTCGAACCCTAGCAGCCGTATCGAATTCCAACTTCAACCTCCACGCAAGGACCGAACATGGACCTCCTCCTCATCAGCGACAACAAGGCGCTGAACCGCGAACTGGAACCTCTTCTGCGCGAAGCCGCCGGAAGCTCCCCCCGCGTCCTCTCCGGCAAGGAGCTGCTCGAAGGCGGCGAAGTCCCCGGCGCCGACGTCGTGCTCGTGGAAAAGCGGACCTGGCAGAACGGCTTCTCGATGTTCCGCTACTTCGGGCTGACCTCCGCGCTCGACCGCATGGCGCTGGTCGGCGTCTCGCGCGTGCGCCGCGCCGGCGCCCTCAAGGGCCGCGTGGGCCGCAAGGACTTCTCCCTGAGCCTGCCCGCGACGGCCGACGCCGTCCGCCGCGTCCTCGACGACGCCCGCATGGCGACCGAGCAGCTGCGCGGCGAATAGACCGGGGGAAAGGGTGCCTCGCCTTTTCGGGAAGCGACTCTCGGGCGCGCCCGGCGCCTTTTTCCGTCTGACCGACAATCGAGGTCCGGAGGCCCCCGGCGGAACGGTGGCCTCCTTTTTGCGCGCGCTCGGGAAGAACGGGCGCGTGCTCTGGGTGCAGCTCCTGCCCGCCGACCCGGACGCCGAACCCGAGGCGGGCCGGGCGATCGTCGAACGCCGCCTGGTGACCACGGGGCGCGTGTCGCGCGAGACCGGCGAGTGGATCCGCGAGGAGCCCTTCGTCCCCTGCGCCGTCCGCGACGGCGACGGCTGGACGCACGTGCGCGTCCGCCTGGATCCGGAGAAGGGGCTCGGGAACCTTCCCTTCAACCTCGGCGTGGCCCGCAGCTACTACAAGTGGGTCGTCCTCGGGGCCGACGCCCTCTCGGGCGCCGATCTGGAGACCGTCGAATCCCTCTGGCCGCTGCGCGTGGCGCTCTGCTCCGCCGACGACGCCTCCCGCAAGGCCGCGAAAGGCGCCGCGCTGCGGCTCGTCTGCGACCCCACGCTCGCCGAATCCCGCTGGAAGGGGGAGGCGGAGCACCTCGCCCCGACCGCCGAGGCGCAGGCGGCAGCCTTCCGGCAGTGGTTCGAGACGCGCTTCCTCCGGCGCCACCCCGCCTCTCTCGCCGTGCGCGCCAGCCGCAGGGCGCTCGTCCCGCTGGCCCTCTTCCTCTTCCTCTCCGCGCTGCTGCGGCCGTGGTTCCTCCCGGGCGAGCAGCGCCGCATGCACGAGGAGGCCGAGCCTCCGCGGCGGACAATCGCCGTCGAGGCGGGATCGCTCCCCGAGGCGCGCCGCGCCGCGCGCTGGGCGCTCTTCCGGTTCAACCGCCGGTTCCCCTCCGAGCAGGCCATCCTCTCCCTCCTCGACAGCGCGCTCGCCGGCGCGGGCCTGAAGCGCGACGGCGACGACTGGAAGCGCCTTCCCGGCGCGGCCCCCGACACCTCCGGCGACCGTCGCGCGCGGCTCGTCTTCGCCGTCTCCGCCGTCGACCCGCGCCTGGGGGCCTACTCCGAGCGCGAGCGCCAGGCGTACGAGTTCTACTCCTCGCTGCTGCTCGACTCCATGGCCTATCCCACCGACCACTGGTGGCCGCGCGCCGACCGCGCCCACCGCAGGCACGACGGCGTCGACGTGGCGGCCTCGGCCGGCGCCTCCATCGTCTCGCCGATCTCGGGCCGCGCCTTCACGGGCGAGGGCGACCGCGGCGGCGTCTCCATCGGCGTGCGCAACGCGAAGCTGGCGGTGCTGATGGCCCACTGCGACAAGCGGCTCTTCCTCGACGGCGACTCCGTCCACGCGGGCGACGCCGTCGCGACGGTCGGGATGACCGGCCGGACCAGCGGACCGCATCTCCACCTGATGACGGGCGTCGTCTCCCCGACGGGGACCGGCAACGCCGGCGGAACGCGCGTGCGCTGGATGGACCCGGTCGAGTGGTACCATTCCGCCGAAGAGGAGCTCCGGCGGCGCTGAGCGGATTCCCGCGGAAAAATCAGGCCGGGAGGAGCGCGGCGAACTTCGCGTCCAGCTCGGGCAGCTCGCGCTTCAGCGAGGCCACGCGGCCGTCCTTCACGAAGCAGTGCTTCGAGGTCGCCGTCGCGCAGACCTTGCCCGACGTCCGGTCGAAGAACTCGTAGGCCAGTTCGATCCGGATTCCGTCGTAGCCCTTCACCTCGATCCGGACCTCGACCTCGTCGGCGAACTTCACGGGTTTTTTGTACTCCACGGCGAGCGCGACCACGGGCGAGGCGACCGAGGAGGCCTCCACGTCGCGGTAGCTCAGGCCGAGCTCGTCCATGAACGCCACGCGCGCCTCCTCCATCCACTTGACGCGGTTGGAGTGGTGGACGACGCCCATCTGGTCGGTTTCGTGGTACTGGGCCTTGCGGAGGTAGGTGAACATCGTCGTTTCCTGGTTGCGGGGTTTACGGGGTGGCTTCCGCGCCGTAGAGCGCCTTCATCGCGTCCGGAATGGGCATCGGCCGTCCGCGCTTCACGTCGACCAGCACCCATTCGGTTTCGGATTCGAAGATCGTCTTGCCGTCGGAGATCCGCTCGAACCTGCACTTGCGGAAGCAGGAGAGCCTTCCGTACGCGGCGACCCAGGTCTTCCCGAGGATCTCCTCGCCGAGGAAGGCCTGGTTTTTGTACTCCACGTGCTGCACGCGGACCATCCAGGCGCCGCCGAGCTCGCGCATCAGCGCGGTGCCGCCCGCGGAGTCGGAGTGCTCGATCGCGATGTCCTGGATCCACTGCACGGGCCAGACGTTGTTCAGGTGCCGGTTGAGGTCGATCATCTCCGGCTCCACGCGGAACGTCTTCTCGTGGACGACGGGATTCGGGTTCTCTTCGGCTGCGGACAT
>CADBQJ010000189.1 GCA_902796785.1 Fibrobacter succinogenes | reverse complement strand
TCGACCACAAGACCTTCGGCGAGAAGCTCGGCCTCTTCGACTTCGAGCGCGGCGCCAAGATCTCCGGCTCCGGCTTCCCGGTCTACACCGGCATGGGCGCCCGCCTGGAACGCGCGCTCATCTCCTACTTCATCGACACGCTGACCTCCGAGTTCGGCTACGTCGAGGTGCTTCCCCCGCACATGGTCAACGAGATCACGCTCTTCGGCACCAGCCAGCTGCCGAAGTTCCGCGACCAGCTCTACACCATTCCCGAAGACGGGCTCTTCATGATTCCCACGGCCGAAGTGCCGGTGACCAACCTGCACGCCCGCGAGGTGATGCGCGAGGAGCAGCTGCCCACCCGCTACTGCGCCTACACCCCCTGCTTCCGCCGCGAGGCCGGCTCCTGGGGCCGCGAGGTGCGCGGGTTCCTCCGCCTGCACCAGTTCGACAAGGTGGAGATGGTGCAGTTCGCCCGTCCCGAGGACTCGAACCGGATCCACCAGGAGATGGTCGAACACGCCCAGCGCCTGCTGAAGGGGCTCGGGCTGCGCCACCGCGTGATCGAGCTCTGCAAGGGCGACCTCGGCTTCGGCGCCGCCCGCTGCTACGACGTCGAGGTCTGGAGCCCGGTCGAGCGGAAGTGGCTCGAAAGCTCCTCCGTCTCGAACTTCGAGGACTTCCAGGCCCGCCGCGCCGAGATCCGCTACAAGTCGAAGGCCGACGGCAAGGTCCGCTTCGTCCACACGCTCAACGGCTCCGGCCTGGCCACGCCGCGCGTGATCGTGGCGCTGCTCGACACCTACCAGCGGCCCGACGGCTCGCTCGTGATTCCCGAGGTCCTGCGCCCCGCCATGGGGACGGACCGGATCGTCCCCCGGGGCTAGGGAACGGCGCGGATGGGCTCCCCGCTGGCTCTCGCGGACGCGCTCGCCGAGATGATCGGACGCGAGGTCCGCGGGCTCTTCGCGGACCTCCGGCGCTTCCTCCGCTTCCAGCGCGAAGTGCTCAAGACGCTGCCCTACGTCGTCGTCAACCCCTCCGCGCTCGTCGAGCAGCTCTACGTCATCGGCATCACCTCGATCCCGCTGATCATCGTCACCTCCTCCTTCACGGGGATGGTCTTCTCGTGGCAGATGGCCTACCAGCTGGCCTCGCTGGCGCCCGACATCTACATCGGCGTGGCCGTGGGCAAGTCGGTGATGGTGGAGCTGGGGCCGGTGCTCGTCTCGATGGTGATGTGCGGCCGCATCGGCGCGGCGATGTGCGCCGAGCTGGGCACGATGGCGGTGACCGAGCAGCTCGACGCCATGAAGTGCCTCAACCTCAGCCCCTACCGCTACCTGCTGGCCCCCCGTCTGGTCGCGGCCGTGATCATGCTGCCGGTGCTGACGGTGATCGCCTCGCTCATCTCCATCCTCAGCGGGTGGGGCGTGGCCTGGCTGGGGCGCGAGGTCCCCTTCGACATCTTCATGAACGGCGTGCGGATGTTCTACGAGGACTGGGACATGGTGGTGGGGCTGATCAAGAGCGCCGTGAGCGGATACATCATCGCGGTTTTCGCCTGCTATTTCGGCTACTACACCACGAACGGGGCGGAGGGCGTGGGCCGCTCCACCAAGGCCTCGGTCGTCGCGGCGATGACCTCCGTGCTGGTCTCCGCGCTGCTCCTGTCGGAAATCCTCCTCTAGCGCGGGGCGAGCGGTGGCCGAAGGGAATCTTCCGAGTTCGAAGAGGCTGGCGGTCGGGACGCTGCTGATCGCCGGCTCGAACGTCCTCAGCCGCCTGCTGGGGCTGGCCCGCGACGCGCTGCTCTCCCGCGCGGGCGGCACCTCGTTCCAGACCGACGCCTACAACATCGCCTTCCTGCTGCCCGACCTGCTCAACCACTTCCTGGGCGCGGGGCTGCTCTCCATCACGCTGATCCCGCTGCTCACGCCCCACTTCAAGCGCGACGACCTGGAGGGGGCCTCCGGCCTCGTCTCCGAGATCTTCGGCGTCGTGCTCGCGGCGGTGGTCGCGCTGACCGCGGTCTGCTTCCTCTTCGCGGAGTCGATCGTCCCGCACCTGACCGAGCAGGCGCTCCCGCCCGAGACGCTCGCGCTGACGGTCCGCTACACGCGCATCCTGATCTTCGGGCAGGTCTTCTTCGTGGCGGGCGGCTTCCTGATGGCGGTGCAGTACGGGCGCTACCGCTACTTCCTCCCGGCGCTCGCGCCGCTGGCCTACAACGGCTCCATCATCGCCGGCGGCGCCTTCTCGCTGGCCTCCGGCGACCTGGAGGGGTTCTGCTGGGGCGTGCTGTGCGGCGCCTTCCTCGGCAACTTCGCCATCCAGTGGTTCGGCGCGCGCCGCGCGGGGCTGCGGCTCCGCCCGGTCTTCCGGCCGAAGAGCGCGGCGCTCCGGCAGTACCTCCTGCTCACCCTGCCGTTCCTCTTCGGCGTGGGGGCCACCTTCTCGAACGAACTCTCCTACCGCTACTTCGGCGGCTCGGGCGAGGGCTCGGTCTCGGGGCTGGGCTTCGGCCTGCGCATCATGATGGCGCTGGTGGGCGTCTTCGGCGGCGCCGCGGGCGTGGCCTCCTATCCCGTGCTGGCGCGCCACTGCGCCGACGGCGACTGGGAGGGGCTGGCCAAGCGCGTGGCGACCACGCTGGAGCGGATCTTCTGCCTGCTGGCCCCCGCGACGGTCGTCATCGCCCTGCTGGCCCCGCAGGTCGTCGCGGTCTACCTGGGCGGCGGCCGGTTCGACGCCGAGTCGGCGCGGACGGTGGTCCGCGCGCTGCGCCTCTACCTGCCGGTGGCGCTGCCGATGAGCGCCACGCTGATCGTGGCCCGCTCCTTCTACGCCTCGAAGGACACCTGGACCCCCTCGCTCCTCACGCTGGGCGCCTTCGTCGCCGTGCTGCCCTGCTACCGCCTCTTCGGCGAGGCGCTCGGCCCCGCGCGCGTCCCGGTCCTTTCGTGCGCCACGGCGGTCCTCCAGATCCTGCTGCTCTCCTTCGTCTGGGTCCGCCGCCATCCCTCCGCGGAACACCGCCGCCCCGTCGTCGCGCTGGCGAAGATGGCGCTCCCCATGGCCGCGCTGGCCGCGCTGGGCCGCTTCGCCCTGGAGCGCTGGAGCTGGTCCCCCTCGCGCCCGGTCCTCTTCCTGGAGCTGGCCGGCTGGGGCTGCGCGCTCTACGCCCTGGCGCTCCTGGCGCTGTGGCCGCTGGGGATCCCCGGGTTCCGCGCCTGGACGCAGGCCCTGGCGAAAAAGGTCCGCCGTTCCAGTTGCTAGATTGGGGAAAATGATCGAGGTCCGCATGCGCCGTGCACTGATGCTTCTCCTGGTCTTCGCCGTCCTCGCGCCCCTGTCCGCGGGCGAGGCCGAAACCCGCCTGGCCAAGGCCGCCCGGGCGCTCTCCGAAGGGCGCGACTCCGCGGCGCTTCCCGAGCTGCAGTGGGCCTCCGCCAAGGCCTGGCGGAGCAAGACCGGCGCCCTGGCCACCGCGCTCCTCGTCGAGACGGAGCTGAAGCTGGGGCAGTTCGACCAGGCCCGCGTCCTCGCCGACCGCTTCCTGGCCTACCACTCCAGGAGCCCCTACCGCGACCGCGTGGAATGGGCGCGCGCCCGCCTCCTTCTCCGCGACGGCGAGTTCCTGGCCGCCGCCCGCGGCATCTCCGCCATCCTCTCCCGCCCCGTTTCGGCGCAGGTGCGCGCCGAGGCGACGGCGCAGTGCCGCCTGCTCTTCGCCTCCGGGATGCTCTCGCGCCTCGAGCTCGAGTCGCTGCTCCGGCAGGGGATCGCCGACTCCTCGCTGACCGGCGAGCTCCTCTACATGCTGGGCCTCTCCCTGGAAAAGGAGGAGCGCTGGCGCGGCGCCGCCTGGTACTACGGCTGGCTGCTGAACGAATTCCCCTCGCACGAGCGGGCGGCCGCGGCGCGCGAGCGGATCGCCGCCGTCTCCGACAAGGGCGCGGGCAAGCCGGTGGTGCTGGTCGTGGCCCCGCTGACGGGCGACCTGGCCCCCTTCGGGAACGACCTGCTCCAGGGCGCGATCCTCGCGCTCGAGCTCAGCAAGCAGAAGGACGCCGTCTCGTGGCGCGCGGTGGACGGCAAGGGACAGCCCTCCGAGACCATCCGCGCGGTGCGCGAGGCGATGTCGCAGGAGAACGTCGTGGCCGTGGTCGGCCCGGTGAAGAGCGACGCCTCCTCCGCGCT
>CADBQJ010000188.1 GCA_902796785.1 Fibrobacter succinogenes | reverse complement strand
CGCCGAACGCCCGCTTCTCGACGAGACGGTCGAGGAGTTCCGCCGCGAGATGGTCGTCGCCCGCACGGCCGACGGCCGCCTGATGGGGTTCGCCGAGCTCTGGCCCGACCTCTCCGACCTCTTCGCCGACGCCGCGCCCCGCGCCGAGCGGCCCGAGATCCCGCCGGTCTCCTACGAGGCCTTCGCGGCGCAGCACCTCCTGCGGCTCTTCTCCTTCCTCGTCCGCGCCCCCTGGCACTACACGCGCGAGGGGAACATCAACCAGAACGACCGCAAGGACTACGACACCGCCTACCGCTTCGGCAGGCAGCTCTCCCCCCGGCTCTTCACCGAGACCGTCGGGGGCAAGGCCTCCCCGGGCCTGGGCGAGGAGCTCGCGCTGCTGCTCGACCTCTGCGTCCGGCTGGGCTGGGTGGTCTGCGCCGACGGCGAGCTGCGGCTCCACGTCTCCGGGCTCGAGGCCGCGCGCCGGAGCTGCCGCGAGCTGTGGACCGCGATGATCGACTGCTGGATCTCCTCGCGCGGGACGAGCCGCGAAACGCTCCGCACCGCGCTCCAGACGCTGATCGTCCCCCGGCAGGCGCGTCCGTGGAGCAAGCTGCTGACGCTGCGCGAGCGGCTCGGCGCCTCCAGGCGGCTGGAATGGGACGGCCTCCCCCGCGCGCTGCGCGAGCTGATCCTCCTCGGGCTGGTCGAGCCCGGCATGGACCGCTCCGGCGCCGTCCTGTCGCTCGGGCTCACCCACAGCGGGCGGGCCTGGTGCGAGTCGGGCGAGCTGCCGCCCGAGCAGCCGCTGGCCGGATACGCGATGTCGAACTTCGAGGTGATGGTCCCGGTGGCGGCCTGCGGCCCCCACGTCTGGGTCCTCCACCGGATCTGCGACCTCTGCGCCGACGAGAACATGATGCGCTTCCGCATCTCCGAGTCCAGGGTGCTGGAGTCGCTGCGCCTGGGGCTCGCGCCCAACGAGGTCCGCGCCGCCGCCGAATGGCTCAAGCTGCCGCCGCACGTGGCGCAGCGGCTCGAGGAGTGGCTCCAGTCGTTCGAGCGGTGCCGCTTCCTGCGCCCGCTGCTGCTGGAGGTCCGCGACCGCCGGCTCCGCGAGAAGCTGATGGCCTGCGCGCCCGTCGCGGAGTGGGTGCGCGAGGAGATCGAGGGCTACGGCCTGCTGCTGCGCGACGGCGCCGAGGAGGCGCTGCCCCCGCTGCTGACGATGTTCGGGCTGCATCCCTCCCCGCTGCGCGCGGGCGAGGGCGCCGTCTCCGCCGCGCCCCGGCCCGAGTCCGCCCCGAAGGCGAAGCCCGCGCCGCAGGCCGACTACTCCTGGACGGAGGAGCCCGCCCGGCGGAGCCTGCGCCTGGGCGAGCTGGACTTCGCCTCCGCGAAGTTCTCCGAAATCGACCCCGGGCTCCGGCTCCGCTACCTGGACCACTGCGCGGACCGCAGGGCCCCGCTGACCGTCTGGACGCGCGACAGGAGCGGCCGCGCGCTCAAGCTGAAGCTCGTCGCGCAGGGCCGCGACGACCTCTTCTTCGACGGCGCCGACGAGAAGGGACGGACCGTGCGGCTGAAGATCTCCGAAATCGTCAACGTCCGCCTCTGATCCCCCTCCCCCGGCGCGGCGAAAACGCCGTTTCCGGCCCGTTTCGGTTAACTTTATGCAAGGAAAGGAGGGGCGGAGCCGCTGCGCGCATGGAACGACGACGAGCTTTTCCAGAGGTACGAAGACATTCCGTGATCCGGCGCGTCCTTCTCGCGTTGGCGGCGACGGCGGCGACCTGCGCCGCCGACACGACCGCCGTGCTGTTCCTCCGCGGATACATGGCGTCGGACGTCAACTGCCCGTACGATTTCTTCTACGGCGTCGGGGAGCGGGCCGCGGCGCTGTTGGACGACAGCGCGGGAATCGTGGCGGACGACATGGACGAGTACCCCTTGTGGTCGCCGCGCGCGCAGACGAATCTGCTCGCGTACAACGAAAAGGGAGATGTCTTCTTCGTCAGATATCCGGAAGTGAACGTCAATCTCTTCGCGCCGGACAGGCGGCCGGAATACGTCAGGCATTTTCTTCCGCTGAACGGATGGAACTCGGCCTGGACAATGCGCTGCATCGACGATTCATCGTTCTGCGGCGAGTTCCCGCGCAAAGCGGGCGATTTGCTCCGTCCCTTCGCGGCGGTCCCGAAACGCAGCGTCGTCGACCGCCTGAAACTGCGGCAATCGCTCGAAGAGGCCGATGTCGTCTGCAAACGGCCCGACAGACCGCTCCCCCTGGGCAACGGGACGATCCCGTACGTGGACGACCCGTGCGGGCCGGACGAGGCGTGCCTGTACAGGAGCGACCCCGCCCGCGACCGCCCGACGCGGAATCGCATCGCAATCGACCGCGAAGAACTGATGCGCCGCGGCGTCGCCGTCTACGAAGCGCCGACGCCGCCTTCCGCGGAAGACTATCTTCCGTTCTGCTTCGTGCGACGCCGTTCCGAGACGTTCGATTTCGATTCCCTGCTCGCCGCGAACGTCGCCAACTGGCACGAGTGGACGGACGCGAAGCCTTTCGGTTGGAGCTCGGACAAAGATTGCCCGACCAGGGCGGAGCGAGAGGCCAAGGACGAAAAGCTCACGTCGGAAATCCGCGAAGACGCCCGGAAAGACTGGTCCCCGCGCCCTCCGGTCGATTGACCGCCGCGCGCCGCTGGCAGACGTCTCTTCAAATCGAAGGAAGCGCACCTGATCGCCGAACAAAATTCGACGATTAACGCCTTTATCGCCGCTTGGCGTTTTTGTGGATTTTCCGAAGTTTTAACGGTGGCTCCTGGGCCGTTTTCGGCCCGTTTCGGCCGTTTTGACGCTCCTCCATCCTTTTTAAATTGGGGTAGGGGACCCGCCCTCCGAAAGGCGGCCCCCGACTCCCGAAAAAAACGGATTTCCATGCCTTTCGTCCATCTCGTAAACCATTCCCACTATTCGATGCTCCGGTCCTCGATCCGCATCGAGGCCCTCGTCGCCGCGGCCCTGGCCGACGCCGGCGAGCAGACCGTGTTCGAAGACCACATCAACATGAAGCTGGAAAAGGGGCCCGACGGCGAGCTCCTCCCCGAGGGAACGCCCTTCAAGGGGGCGATGGCCCTCACCGACCACGCCAACATGTTCGGGGCGCTGGACTTCTACTTCGGCGCCCTGAAGAAGGGGATCAAGCCCATCCTGGGCTGCGAGCTCCTCTTCTGCCCCGAGGGCGGCCCGGACCGCTCCGGCCCCGACGTCGTGATGCTGCTGGCCGAGAACGACGAGGGGTACCACAACCTCATCGACCTGGTCTCGCAGGGCTACCTGCTCCCCCACTCCGGCGAGCCGGTGGTGGACTGGAAGCGGATCACGGAAAGGAACTCCGGGCTCTTCGCCCTCTACGGCGGACGGCGGTCCAACCTCGGCGCCGCGGTTCTCGGCGACCGCGAGCGGACGGCCGAGCAGCGGGTGAAGTCGCTCAAGGCCGTCTTCGGCGACCACCTCTACCTGATGCTCCAGAACCACGGCGGACGCGGCGCCGCCGACGAGGAGAAGATCCTCCGCGCCACGCTCGGCCTCTGCGAAAAGCTCGGCGTGCCGCCGGTGGCGACGAACGACAACCACTACGCCGCGCCCGACGACCAGAAGGCCTGGCAGGTGCTGCGCTGCATCGACCGCAAGGAGAAGTTCGCGGACTACCGCGAGGAGTGGCCCGGCGACCTCTCCGTGCGCCGCGCCGAGGAGATGGAGCTCAGGTTCCGCGACTGGCCCGAGGCGCTCGCCAACACGGTCCGGATCGCCGACGCCTGCAACGTCATCATCGAGATGGACGTGGGCGACCGCTACTGGCCGCGCTTCCCCATTCCCGAGGGGTTCGCCGACGCCGACGAATACCTGGCGCACCTCGCCTGGGAGCGCGCGCCGAAGCGCTATCCCGAGATGACCGAGGAGGTCCGGACCCGCATCCAGTACGAGCTCGACACGATGAAGCAGATGCACGTGGCGGGCTACATGCTCATCGTGCAGGACTTCATCGTCTGGGCCAAGGAGAACGGCGTGCCCGTCGGCCCGGGCCGCGGCTCCGCGGCCGGCTCCGTGGTCGCCTACGTCATCGGCATCACCAACATCGACCCGATGAAGTACGGGCTGCTGTTCGAGCGGTTTCTCAACCCCGAGCGCGTGTCGATGCCCGACATCGACACCGACTTCGCCGACTCCGGCCGCGCGAAGGTGATCGAGTACGTGTCGGAGAAGTACGGGCGCGACTGCGTGGGCCAGATGGCCACCTACGGCAAGCTGAAGGCGAAGGCCGTGCTGAACGACGTGGGCAGCGCGCTGGGCGTGGACCGCAAGGAGATCGCCGTCGTCACCAAGCTGATCCCCCCGCTGGCCAAGGGGCTGAAGGCGCCGGCGAAGAAAAAGCACGAGGACGACGTCTACGCCGACGAGATCCAGGAGGTGCGCGACACCTTCGTCAACGGGACGGAGCTCTACCGGACCATCTGGGAGATCTCGCTGAAGCTGGAGGGGCTGGCCCGCCAGCCGGGGCTCCACGCCGCCGCGGTCATCATCGCGCCGCGCCCGCTGCGCGAGCTGGCGCCGCTCTACAAGGACCCCACCAGCCCCACGCCCGCCATCCAGTACGACAAGACCTACGCCGAGTCGGTGGGCTTCCTCAAGATGGACTTCCTGGGGCTGCGCAACCTCTCGGTGATCACCGACGCCTGCGAGATGATCCGCGAGAACCACGGCGTCGAGCTCGACATGGACAACATCGACATCGCCGACCCGGAGACCTACCGGCTCCTCCAGGAGGGGCGCACGGTCGCGGTGTTCCAGTTCGAGTCCGCCGGGATGCGGAACTACCTG
>CADBQJ010000187.1 GCA_902796785.1 Fibrobacter succinogenes | reverse complement strand
TTCGCGGAACGGACGGGACTTGAACCCGTGGCCTCCGGCGTGACAGACCAGCGCTCTAACCAACTGAGCTACCGCTCCAAAGCCGTATTCGAATGGGCGATACCGGATTCGAACCAGTGACCCTCTGCTTGTAAGGCAGACGCTCTAGACCAGCTGAGCTAATCGCCCGACTTGTCCTTGGGCCGCCGATCCCGAACGAGAATCGCCGCCGGGACAACGACGACATAACCGATGGTGAGAAGCACTGGGGCAACCGTCATCGATTTGGCACCGTCGACCGGACCCTGGGAGAGCATGAAGAACCCGACTCCCACGATCGCCGCTCCAAGCGCCAGAAGGGCGACGTTGAGGGGCGAGAAGAAGGAACGGTTCATTCCGCGTCTCCTGAGGATGGCACAAGTTTAGCAAAACCGATCCGCATTTCAAAGGGGCGGAGACAAAAAAACGGCGTCCCGGAGGACGCCGTCCGAAAGGAGCGACGGGACGGGGCTACTTTTCCTCGTCGCCGGTGTCGGTGGGGATGCCGAGCTTGTTCTTGCTTTCGAAGATTTCCTGGCGGATCTTGTGGTTTTCGGTCTCCAGCGCCATGGCTTCGTCGGCGGCTTCCTTCACCTGGTCTTCGGAGGCGTTCACTTCGGCGGCCGCGCCTTCGCCGCCTTCGGCGCCGGCTTCGGCTCCGCCTTTGCTGCCGGCGCAACCGGCCAGGAACAGAACGGCGAAGGTCAGGGTCATCAGGGGTGCGAGCTTTTTCATGGGTGTTCTCCTAATGCGGATGCCCTCAAAATACATCTTTCGGGGACGTTTTTCGGGGGCATCCGTGTAAAATGCGGGTTTTTTAGCCCTGGCGGACCGAAATGTGGACCTCGAGGAGCTGCTTGGGGTCGACGGGGCTGGGGCATTCCTCCATCAGGCCGGCCGCGGCCGCCGTCTTGGGGAAGGCGATGAAGTCCTTGATCGACTCGATTCCCTCCATGGTGGCCACCACGCGGTCCACGCCGAAGGCCAGGCCGCCGTGCGGGGGCGCGCCGTACTTGAAGGCGTCGACGAAGTAGCCGAACTTGGCGCGGACCTCCTCGTCGGAGAGCCCGAGCGCCTTGAAGGCCTGCTTCTGCACTTCGGGGTCGTGGATTCGGATGGAGCCGCCGCCCACTTCCACGCCGTTGAGCACCAGGTCGTAGCTCTGCGAGAGCATGGTGCCCAGGTCGTTTTCCGCGAACTTGTGCAGGTCCTCGGGCACGGGGGCGGTGAAGGGGTGGTGCATGGCCATGTAGCGCTTTTCGGTGTCGGACCACTCGAACATCGGGAAGTCGATCACCCAGAGCATCTTCATGACCTTGGGGTCGAGGAGGTTCTTCTGGCGGGCCACTTCGAGGCGGAGCTGGCCCATGGCCGTGGCGGCGGTCCGCTCGTCGGCGGCGATGAAGAACATCATGTCGCCGGCCTTGGCGCCCACGCGGTCGCGCAGGGCGTTCAGCTCCTCGGTCTTGAAGAACTTGCCGACCTGGGTCTCGACCTCGTCGCCTTCCTTGACGCGCATCCAGACCAGCCCCTTGGCGCCGTAGCGGCCCACGTAGGCGGTCAGGTCGTCGATGGCCTTGCGGGTGAGGTCGACGCAGCCCCTGGCGGCGAGCCCGCGGATCACGCCCTTGCTTGCCGCCACGTTGCGGAAGACGGCGAAGCCGCAGTCCTTCACGATGTCGGTGCAGTCGGCGATCTCCCAGTCGATGCGGAGGTCGGGCTTGTCGGAGCCGTACTTCAGCATCGCCTCGTGCCACGACATGGTGGGCAGCGGGAAGGAGACCTGCTTCATCCGCTCGGGCCAGATCTCGTTGAAGACGGTCTTGACGTAGTCGTCGAAGGTCTCGCGGACGTCGGCGCTCTCGACGAAGCTCATCTCGGCGTCGATCTGCGTGAACTCGGGCTGGCGGTCGGCGCGCAGGTCCTCGTCGCGGAAGCACTTCGCGATCTGGTAGTAGCGGTCGAAGCCGGCGATCATCAGCAGCTGCTTGTAGGTCTGGGGGCTCTGGGGGAGCGCGTAGAACTCGCCGGGGTGGATGCGGCTGGGCACCAGGTAGTCGCGCGCGCCTTCGGGCGTGGACTTGCAGAGCACCGGGGTCTCGATGTCCTCGAAGCCGTTGTTCTCGAACCAGCGGCGGGTGGCGGCCAGGAAGCGGCTCTTCAGCAGGAAGTTCTTCTGCACCCAGGGGCGGCGGAGGTCGAGGTAGCGGTAGCGGAACCGGATGTCCTCGCCTTCGCGGCTGGTTTCGGTGAAGTCGTTCATCACCAGGGGGCTGGTCTCGGCCTTGTTGAGGACGGTCAGCTCGTCGGCCAGCACCTCGATCTCGCCGGTGGCGCGGTTGGGGTTGACCATGTCGTCGGGACGGGGACGCACCTTGCCGACCACGGAGACGACCCATTCGTTGCGCAGGGAGTCGGCCTTGGCGTGGAGGGCGGCGTCGTGGTCGGGGTTGAAGACGACCTGGGTGATGCCGTGCTTGTCGCGCAGGTCGATGAAGATGATGCCGCCGTGGTCGCGGCGCCGGTCGATCCAGCCGGCGAGGGTCACGGTCTTCCCGGAGTCTTCCTTGCGGAGCTGGCTGCAGTGGTGGGTGCGCTTCATGTCGTTCTCCAGAACCGGCGTCGGCCGTCCCGCAGACGACGGGGGCCTTCCGATTCGCGGGGCTAAAAATAGCTTTCGGAGCCCGCCGCGGTCCCGAAATCGGGCTCCGATTCCGCCCGGGAAGGCGATTTTCCGCGAAATCGGCGGGGGCGGGCGGCCGTTCAGCGCCCGGAGGCGATGTAGGAGTAGGCCGCCGGCACCACGAAGAGGGTGAGGAAGGTGGCGAAGCCGAGGCCGCCGACCAGCGAGACCCCCATGGCGAAGCGGCTGGCCGACCCGATGAGGACGAGCGGCACGGCGCCGAGGATCGTGGAGAGGCTGGTCATGAGGATGGGGCGGAAGCGCCGCCTGGCCGCCTCGCGCGCCGCCTCGAGGGGAGTGCAGCCCGACTTCTCCTTGATCTGGTTGGCGAACTCCACGATGAGGATGCCGTTCTTGGCGACGATCCCGACGAGGAGGACGAGCGCGATCTCGCTGAAGACGTTGAGCGTCGCGCCGAAGAGCTTGAGCGAGGCCAGCGCGCCGGCGAGGGCCAGCGGCACCGTGAGCAGCGTGACGAACGGGGCGCGGAAGCTCTCGAACTGCCCGGCGAGCACGAGGAAGATGAAGGCGACCGCGATGAAGAAGACCGAGAAGAGGTCGGAGGAGCTCTCCTCGAACTCCTTGGACGAGCCGGCCAGCGCGGTGCCGACCGAGGGGTAGTCGCGCAGGACGCGCTCCGCGATCCTCCGCATTTCCGCGATCCCCTCGCCGACGGTCCTTCCGGGCGCGAGGCCGGCGGAGATGGTCGCGGCGCCGAAGCGGTCGTAGCGCGGGATGGAGGGCGAGGCGGACCGCTCCTCGAACTCGACGAAGTTCTCGAGCGAGAGCATCTCGCCCGAGGCGCTCCGCACGGAGAGCGCGCCGAGCGACGCGGGGTCCTCGCGGTACTGGAGCCCGACGCCGCCGACGACGTCGTACTGGTGGCCGTCGGCGTAGTAGTCGGCGTAGGTCACGTCGCCCAGGGAGAGCTCGGCGGCGTCGGCGATGTTCCGGATGGTGACGCCCGCCTCGCGGGCCTTGTCGCGCAGGATGCGCAGGTGCAGCTCGGGCTTGGTGAAGACCAGGTCGGAGTTGACGACCGTGAAGAGCGGGCTCCGCCGCGCCTCCTCGGAGAAGACGGGGACCAGCTCGCGCAGCGTCTCGACGTCGGGCGCCTGCAGCACGAACTGCACGGGAAGCCCGCCGCGCGCGGCGGAGAGGGTCTGCGGCTCGAAGACCATCGCCCGCACGTCGGGCCAGCGCGACGCGAGCGCCTGCGCCTTCGCGGCGAGCACGGCCTGCGGCCGGCGCTTCTCCGCGTCGTCGACGAGGTTCACGCGGACCATCGCCGAGTTGGCGCTGCTGCCCCAGATGCCCGACTGCACCTCCACGTATTCGGAGGAGTCCATCATGGCGGCGACCGCGCCGGCGAACTCCTCGGCCAGGGCGCGCGTGCGCGAGACGCCCGTCCCCTCGGGCAGGCGCAGGTTCGCCATGAAGCGCCCGCGGTCCTCCATGGGGGCCATCTCCTGCGGGATCGTCTTCGCCAGGAAGACCGAGAGCCCCAGCAGCGCCGCCAGCAGCGGGAAGACCAGGACGCGCCTCTTCAGCGCCGCGTCGAGCGCGGAGGCGTAGAGCGCGTTGAGCCGCGCGAAGAAGGGCTCCGTCCGCAGGTAGAAGGGCGACTTGCGGTGCTTGCGCAGGAACTTGGAGCAGAGCATCGGCGAGAGCGAGAGGGCGATCAGCGTGGAGATGAAGACGGTGCCGATCATCACCGCGTCGAACTCGCGGAAGAGCAGCCCGGTGACGCCGCCCAGCG
This sequence comes from Fibrobacter succinogenes, assembly GCA_902796785.1. Lineage (GTDB taxonomy): Bacteria > Fibrobacterota > Fibrobacteria > Fibrobacterales > CADBQJ01 > CADBQJ01. The sequence continues at coordinate 32 of CADBQJ010000187.1, read as the reverse complement.
TCAGCAGCGGGAGGAAGACCGCCATCAGCGCG
>CADBQJ010000186.1 GCA_902796785.1 Fibrobacter succinogenes | reverse complement strand
CGCCGAGCGCCTCCTTGATCTCGCGCAGGGGCTGCAGGAGCCCGTTGACGTTGCTCATGTGGCAGACCACGGCGAGCTTCGTCCCCGGCGTGACGGCGCGGCGGAGCTCGTCGCACCGCACCCGGCCGTCGGCGTCCGCGGGCATGACGCGGGCCGCGCAGCCGAACGCGCGGACCAGGCGCTCCACGGGGCGCGAGACGGAGTTGTGCTCCAGCGGCGAGACCAGGATCTCGCAGTCGCGGAGCTCCAGCCCGAAGAGGACCGCGTTGAGCGCCTGCGTGGCGTTGAGCGCGAAGGCGACGCGCTCCGGCGTCCCGACGCCGATCTCCGCGGCGAGCAGGTCGCGGCATCCCTCGACCTCCGCGGTCGCGCGCCAGCTCCGCGGCGTCGCGGCGCGGCCGTAGGTACCGCCCTCGCGCAGCGCGCGTTCCGTCGCCGCGGCGACTTCGGGCGGCTTCGGCCAGGAGGTGGCGGCGTTGTCGAGGTAGACCGGTTCCATCAGGGCTTGACGAGCGACGTGGCTCCGGCCATCAGTTCGGTGATGAGGAACATGTTGCCGACGCGGCCGGTCGCGATCTTCTCCTTGATGTCGTAGAAGTTCAGGCAGGTGCCGCAGGCCACCACGTCCACGCCCCGTTCGACGAGCGCGGCGAGCGACCGCGAGGTGGAGGCCTCGGGCAGGAGGAGCTTCACGCCGCCGTTGTAGCAGAGGACGTGTTCCGGGAGGAGGTCCTGCTCGCCGAGCGAGTTGACGAAGGCCTTCATCAGGATCGCGCCGAGCTCGTCGTCGCCGGTGCCCATCCGGTCGGAGCCCAGCACGACGACGTAGCCCCTGCGGACGCCGTTTTCCGCGGGCGCGGGGGCGGCCGGGGCGGGGCAGGCCGCGGCGGATTCGGGGGCCTTGACGCCCTCGGCGCTCACGGTCGCCAGGACCGCGAACTCGCCGTTCCCGTTCTCCTCGGCCGAGGGGTCGCACTTCAGCTCCTTCAGGAACGCCAGGAGGTTGTCGCGCGAGGTCGGGTTGTCGACCAGCACGCGGAGGCGGTTCCCGGGGGCGGCGCCGCGCAGCGCCTTGCGGGTCATGATCAGGGGGAGCGGGCATTCCTTCCCGCGCGCGTCCACGACGACGATGTCGTTCCGTTCTTCCATGTCAGCCATCCTTGTTGTGGGAATCCGTTTCGGCCAGGAGAAGGTCGGCGATCTCTTCGGGGGATTTTGTCCCCGTGCGGAAGACGGCCGCCTCCTTCGCCGCCTGGTTGCACTCCGCGCTGCGGCGGTAGCCCTTGTCGTAGTAGGCGAGCACGCGGTCCGCGGCGAGCGCGGGGTTCCCGGCGTCCAGCGCCTCCAGGCAGCGGGCCGTGTCGACCGCGCCCAGGCGCCTCGAGATCCGCTCGAAGCAGGCGCGCAGCTCCTCGCGCGGGAACGCGGCGTACTCCTCCGTCAGCAGGCGCAGCCGGCGGTCGCGGTCGGGCTCGATCCGCACGACCGTCGCCCGGGACTTCGCCGCCCAGAACTCCTGCGGAAGCGTCACGCGGCCGATGTTGCGGCTCTCGTCCTCGATCCAGAGGCGGCGCTTCCGGTCCGTTCCGGCCAGCAGGACCGCGAGCTCGTTCCCGAACTGCTCGTCCGTCGGCTGCGGGGGGAGTCCGAGCCCGCCGAAGGCGGAGCCGCGGTGGTTCGCGAGCGCCTCCAGGTCGACCGTCTGCTCGCCGCGTTCGCGCAGCGCGCGCAGCACCTTCGTCTTGCCGCTTCCCGTGGGGCCGGACAGCACGACGCATTCGCGCTCCGCGCCGAGCTCCGCGAGCGCGAGCCGCCTCCAGGCGCGGTATCCGCCCTCGAGCCGGTCGACCTTCAGGCCGACGCCCTCCAGGAGCCAGGCGACGCTGGCGGAGCGTTCCCCGCCGCGCCAGCAGTAGAGGGAGAGCTCGCCCTTCGGGGCGAGGGCGATCGCGCGGCGGGCCATCTCCTCCAGGCGGGGTCCGACGAAGCGGAGCCCGAGCAGGCGGGCGTCGCGGGGTCCGGACTTCGCGTAGCGGAGGCCGACGGCGGCGCGCTCCTCGTCGGAGAAAAGCGGAAAGGACACGGCTCCGGGCACGTGTCCTTGGGCGTATTCGCCCGGGGATCGGACGTCGAGAATCGGGGTCGTCCGGATGCCGGGAATCAAGGCGTCAGCCTTTCGCCTGGATCTTCGCCCACTCGTCCTTGAGGGTGACGGTGCGGTTGAAGACGGGCGCGCCCGGCCTGGAGAAGCGGGTGTCGACGCAGAAGTAGCCGACGCGCTCGAACTGGACCTTGTCGCCCGGGCGGAGTTCGGCCAGCGAGGGCTCCACCTTGACGTTCTCCAGGACCTTGAGCGAACCGGGGTTCAGGTTGTCGAGGAAGGTGCCGCCCTCGGGCGCGACGTCGGGCGCCTCGACGCGGAAGAGCCGGTCGTAGAGGCGCGCCTCGACGGTCTTGGCGTGCTCGGCGCTCACCCAGTGGATCGTCGCCTTCACCTTGCGGCCGTCCGGGGCGTTGCCGCCCGCGGTCGCGGGGTCGTAGGTCGCGTAGACGCGCGTCACGTTCCCCTCGGCGTCGGTTTCGAAGCGGGTCGCCTTCACGTAGTAGGCGCAGCGCAGGCGCACCTCGCGGCCGGGGGCCAGGCGGAAGTACTTCGGCGGGGGTTCGGGCTTGAAGTCGTCGCGCTCGATGAAGAGGCGGCCCGAGAAGGGGACCTTGCGCGAGCCCGCCTCGGGGTTCTCGGGGTTGTTGACCACCTCGACCGTCTCGGTCTTCCCTTCGGGCCAGTTCTCGATCACCAGCTCGATCGGGTCGAGCACGGCCATGCGGCGGTCGGCGATCTTGTTGAGGTGCTCGCGGACGCAGAACTCGAGGAGCGCGGGGTCCACCACGTTGTCGCGGCGCGCCACGCCGATGCGGTCGGCGAAGTCGCGGATCGACTCGGGCGTGTAGCCGCGGCGGCGCAGGCCGCAGACCGTGGGCATGCGCGGGTCGTCCCAGCCGTCCACGTGGCCTTCCTCCACCAGCTGCTTCAGCTTGCGCTTGCTCATCACCGTGTAGGCGAGGTTGAGGCGCGCGAACTCGTACTGGTGCGGCTCGCGGCCCGCGGTCGCGAGGCCGTCGGGGTCCACCGCCTGCACGAACCAGTCGTAGAGCTCGCGGTTGTTGTCGAACTCCAGCGTGCAGATCGAGTGGGTGATGTGCTCGATCGCGTCGGAGAGGCCGTGCGCGAAGTCGTACATCGGGTAGATGTTCCAGCCCGCGCCGAGGTGGTGGTGCTCGATCCGGCGGATGCGGTAGATCAGCGGGTCGCGCATCTTCATGTTGGGGCTGGCCATGTCGATCTTCGCGCGGAGGGTGTACCTGCCCTCCTCGAACTCGCCCTTCTTCATCCGCTCGAGCAGGTCGAGGCTCTCTTCGGCGGGGCGGTCGCGGTCGGGGCTCGGGCGGCCGGGCTCGGTCACGGTGCCGCGGTATTCGCGCAGCTGCTCCTCGTTCAGCGAGCAGACGTAGGCCTTGCCGTCGCGGATCAGCTTCTTCGCGAATTCGTAGAGCCGGTCGAAGTACTCCGACGCGTAGTGGACGTCGCCGTCCCACTGCCAGCCGAGCCACTTCAGGTCTTCCTGGATGCTGTCGACGTATTCCACCCCCTCCTTCTCGGGGTTGGTGTCGTCCATGCGGAGGTTGCACTTGCCGCCGAACTTCTTCGCGAGGCCGAAGTTCAGGCAGATCGACTTCGCGTGCCCGATGTGGAGGTAGCCGTTCGGTTCCGGGGGGAAGCGGGTCCGGATCGACGGATATTTTCCGCTGGCGAGGTGTTCGGAGATGATCTCTTCGAGGAAGTTCTGGTGTTCTTCGCGATGTTCGGCCATAGTAGGCCAAATCTAGCAGATTCGAGGCCGGTTTCAGCGCCCCGCCAGGGGGTTCCGGGCGCTCGTCAGCCCCGTCCAGGCGATCGCCAGGGCGTCGGAGGCGTCGGTCGGGGAGGGAAGCTCCCGGAGCTGCAGGATCCGCTGCATCATGAACGCCACCGTCTCCTTGTCGGCGTTCCCCTTGCCCGTCACGGCCTGCTTGACCGAGGCGGGGGAGAGCTCGGTCACGGGAATCCCCCGCTGGGCGGCCAGGAGCATCACCGCGCCGCGGACGTGGCCCAGCACCAGCGCCGAATGGGCGTTGATCTTGACGAACGGGCTCTCCATGGCCAGGCGGGAGGGGGAGTACTGGCGCATCCGCTCCTCCAGCGGGCGCGAGATCCGCAGCAGCCGTTCGCTCAGGGGGAGCCCCTCGGGGGCGGTGAAGACGCCGTATTCCAGAACGCGGACGCGCCGCCCGAGGTCCTCGAGCAGCGCGTAGCCGGTCACGCGGGAGCCGGGGTCGATCCCCAGCCAGATTTCGCCTTCGCGAAGATCAGAAGTCTTCGGGGAATTCGGCGTTGTGATAGACATCCTGGACGTCGTCGTTTTCCTCGAACTTGTCGACCAGATTCTGGATCTTCTGGGCGGTGGCCGCGTCGACGGCGTTGGGGTTCGAGGGCACGTAGCCGGTTTCGGCCGAGAGCATCGGGATCTTGGCCGCGTCGAGGGCGCGGGAGACCGAGTCGAAGTTCTCGAAGGTGGTGGTGATCTCGTAGTTCTCGCCTTCGGAGTCGATGTCGTCGGCGCCGGCTTCCAGCGCGATGTCCATCAGCTTCTCCTCCTCGACGGCGCTCTTTTCCACCGCGATGAGGCCGGAAAGCTTGAAGTCCCAGGCCACGGAGTTCGTTTCGCCCAGCGAGCCGCCCGCCTTGGAGAAGATGTTGCGGACGGCGGCCACGGTGCGGGTCTTGTTGTCGGTGAGCGCGGTGACGATGAAGGCGGTGCCGGCGGGGCCGCGGCCTTCGTAGACCATGCTCTCCATGTTGGTGGTGTCGCTGTTGCCCACGCCGGTGGCGATGGCGCTTTCGATGTTGCGGTTGGGCATCGAGTTCGAGCGGGCCTTGAGCATGGCCGCGCGGAGGCGGGGGTTGGCGTCGGGGTCGCCGCCGCCCATCTTGGCCGCCACGGTGATTTCCTTGGCGATCTTGCCCCACAGCGACTGCTTGGCGGCGTCGTTCTTCATCTTCTTGTGCTTGTTATTCGCCCATTTGGAGTGTCCGGACATAATGCTCTCTCGCTGTGGTTGAAAAGTGGCCCCGTGGGGGTGGGCTAAATCTAGAAACGAAGAGCGGCCCCGTCGGAGCCGCCCTTGCACATTTCCGTCGGAAAACGGGGGGCTAGTCGGATTCCCCGGTGAAGATGACCACGCCCAGCACCAGCGCGTAGGCCAGGGTGACCAGGATGAGTTCCAGGGGGTTGTCGATGACCGAGCTCTTGGCGGGCTGTTCCGCGGGGGCGGCGGGAGCGGCTTCGGCCGTCTTGGCGGTGTCGGCGGGGGCCGCTTCGGCCGCGGGGGCGGGGGCGGCGGAGTCCGCGGCGGCGACGGCCGGGGCGGTTTCGAGCACTTCGGTCTGTTCGGCGGGGGCGGCCGGGGCGGCGGCGCTGTCGGCCGCGGGGGCGGCGGCCTGTTCCGCGGGAGCGGCTTCGGCGGCGGG
>CADBQJ010000185.1 GCA_902796785.1 Fibrobacter succinogenes | reverse complement strand
GATCTGGAACGACCAGCCCTTCTTCTCGCAGTAGGCGCGGTACATGCGCAGCAGGTCGCCCGCGAAGAGGCACGACTCGTCGCCGCCGGTGCCCGCGCGGATTTCGAGGATGACGTTGCCCGTGTCGTGCGGGTCCATGGGGACCAGCAGCAGCTGGATCTCCTGCTCGAGGTCGGGAAGCTCGCGCTCGATGGCGTTCGCCTCCTCGCCGGCCATCGCCAGCAGCTCGGGGTCGGACTCCTCCCTGAGGATCCGCTTGGCCTCGGCCAGGTTTTCGCACTGCGAAACGTAGTGGCGGGCCCGCTTCACCCCGGGTTCGAGGGCGCGGAGTTCCTTGTTCAGCTTGGAGAATTTCGCGGAATCGGCCACCACGGCGGGGTTGCCCATCTCCGATTCGATCTCCTCGTAGCGCTGGATGAAAGTGCGGACCTGGTCGATCATGGCCCAAAAATAGCTAAAGGTCAGCGGATCACCAGAAGGCGTCCCTTCCAGGTCTTTCCGGAGCCGGAGACGACCCAGTTCCAGACGCCCGGGCCGATCGGACGCCCCGAGCCGTCGCGCCCGTCCCATTCGATCAGCCCGCCACGCGCCGACGAGGGAAGCCAGCGGCGCACCAGTCTGCCCGAGCGGCTGTAGAGCGAGACCGACGCGCCCGCGGGGATCCGGTCGAAGCGGACCGCGTCGTGGCGGTCGGGGCGGAAGGGGTTGGGATAGACGATCGGCGCGCCCGCCTTCGGGAAGGAGGACTTGTCGCGGGAGTCGGTGGAGATCCGCGCCACGCCCCGGTCGGTGGCCACGTAGAGCATGCCGTCGACGGGGTCGACGACGAGGTCGCGGACGTTGTCGGAGGGAAGGCCGGAGGAGACGTTCCAGAAGCGGACGCCGTTGCGCGAGAGGTCGCGGCCCGAGACGTCGACGCGCACCACCCCGCTCCCCTCGCCGCCCGCGTAGAGGCGGCCGTGGCCGTCGGTCGCCAGGACCGTGTAGCGGAAGTCCGCGAGCCCGAGCCACATGTCCGCGCGCACCAGGGTGTCCTCGCGCCCGGCGAGGCAGATCCCCTCCGGAGCGTTCGCGTCGCAGACCACCCCCAGGCCGCCGGAGCCCGCCGCCCAGAGGCGGCCCAGCCCGTCGTGGACCACGGAGTGGAGGGCGCCCAGCGCGCCGGTCGCGTACCGTTCCTCGGACGAGACGGAGGAGAGCCTCGTCCCCACGCGAAGCCGTTCGATCTCGGTCGGCGAGACCGTCCAGACCTCGTCCTCGGCGGGGCCGGGGAAAAGGGAATGGGGCTGGTGGACGACGCCGGCGACCGTGCGGCAGACGGGATCGGAGACGCCGTCCCACCACATCAGGCCGTATCCGGAGGTCGGTTCGGGCGGCCACCAGGCGAAGAGCGCCCCCTTGCCGAAGGGGACGACGCCCGGGACCACCGTCAGCTCGGGCTGCGGCGCGTATCCCGAGGCCATGTAGCCCTTCAGGCAGGAGCCGTCGCCGGGGACCGACCAGCGCTGCGAGGAGCCGTCGGCGGAGGCGACGAGCGCCCCCTTGCCCCAGGAGCCGAAGAGCCAGTCGCCGGAGGAGGAGAGCGCCCAGGGGCGCAGCCAGCGGACGGAGGATTCGTACGTCGTGGAGGCGAGCCCGGGATCGTAGGAGAAGGCCGTCGTCCAGACGTCGCCGTCCAGGCGCCGGACGGTCGGTTCGGCCCAGGCGTGCAGCCGGCCCTCGGCGTCGAACCGCAGCCGCAGGACGTCGCCGACGTCGTCGCCCGGGAGGGCGAGCGCCTCCACCCGGCGGCGCAGCGCGGAGTCGGGCGCGGGAAGCGAGGCCGAGTCGACCGCGCTCCACTGCGCGGGGTCGCTGAGGTTGACCTTGCGGCCGCCGCGCCGGGTGGCGCCGAGCGAGTCCCAGTCGACGGGGCTGCGGATCGCGCCGTCCTCGAAGAGGATCGAGACCGACGCGGAATCGGCGACCACGCGCCGCGCGCTCCCCTTCCCGAAGCCGGCCAGCGTGAGCTCGGTCCGCTCGGTCCGGGTGTCGTAGAAGGCCACCTTGTCGCCCGCGGCGAAGACCAGGTAGCGCCCGCGCGCGGCCCCCACGCCGGGCTCGACCGTCGTCTTCTGTTCGCTCCAGGCCGTGTTCGCGGCCACGAAGCGCGAGGAGGCGGGGTCGAAGCGCATCACCGCGCCGGCGGAGGAGACGGCCCGGAGCGCCCCTTCGTTCGCCCCGAGCAGGGCGATC
>CADBQJ010000184.1 GCA_902796785.1 Fibrobacter succinogenes | reverse complement strand
GCCCTGGAAAGCGCCTACGGCGACCTGGACTCCGGCTTCGGCGGCCACGTGCTGCTGGGCGCCCGCGTCAAACTGCTCGTTTTCAGCGTCTACGTGAACGGCAAGTACCACTTCGGCGGGCTTCCCTCCGGCATCGACAACGGCCTGACGCTCGAACTGGGCGGCGGCCTCGGGCTCTGATCCCGCCCGCCTTCCGCGACGAGGGGACCTCCGGCGGAGGCCCCCTTTTCCGTTTCCCCGCGCCATTTTCCCCGCCCATTTTCGGCCGGCGGCCCCTTTTCCCGGGGCAAATTGGGCTATCTTTCGTTTTATGGATACTCAAGTCAAACCCAACGAAGAACATTACCGCGTGCTCATCGTCGAAGACGAGCAGAGCATCGCGGAAGGTCTGGTCGACATGTGCGAGTACCGGGGCTACAAGGCCTCGTGGGCTCCCGACGGCGAAAAAGGCCTCGAAGGGGCGCTCTCCGGCAACTACGACCTGGTCATCCTCGACATCATGCTTCCCAAGATGGACGGCTTCACCGTGTGCAACAAGGTGCGCGAGGTCAACCGCGAGCTGCCCATCATCATGCTTTCGGCGCGCAACTCCGACCAGGACATCATCGACGGCCTGGCCCTGGGCGCCGACGACTACATCTCCAAGCCCTTCTCGGTGCCCCAGCTCTTCGCGCGCATCGAGGCGGTGCTCCGCCGCAGCCGCCGCAACGTCGACTTCGAGAACGACCTGGTGCTGGGCGACCTCACCATCCACTTCCGCGAATACCTCGGCGTGGCCGCCGACGGCCGCGAGATCCCCTTCACCCGCAAGGAGATCGAGATCCTGCAGTACCTCAACGCGCACCGCAAGCAGACGGTCTCGCGCCAGGAACTGCTCCGCGACGTCTGGGGCTACGACAACGCCGAGTCCATCGACACCCGCACCGTCGACATCCACGTGACCAAGATCCGCAAGAAGATCGAGAAGGTGCCCGGCGCGCCGGTCTACCTGCTCACGCAGCGGGGCGAGGGCTACATGCTCCGTCCCAATCCCGACGAAGAGGAATGAGCTCCCGACGCCTCGCGCTCCACGCGGCGGCCCTCGCGCGCGAAGGCGCCGAACGGGCGGCCGCGGCGGGCAAGCAGGCGCTGAAGTTCCTCCAGCCCACCAATCCCCGGGCGCTCGGCGTCTATTTCGCCGCCATCTTCGCGCTGACCGCCGTCGCCGCGGTCTACCTCGTCTCCAAGACCGTCACCCAGATCCGCAACGAGGCGTCGCTGTCGCTGCGCCAGCGCGGCGAGATCTCGCTCCGCCGGCTGAACGAGAAGCTCTCCGACATCCTGGCGAAGGAGAACCACCGCTCCTTCTCGCAGTACCGCTACTTCATGACCATCCCGTCGCTGAACGGCGGCGAGGACGTCGTGGTCTCGCCCCTGGCGGCCTTCCCCGTGCGCAGCGACGTGCCCGGGCTGATCGGCCACTTCCAGATCGACCCCGACGGCTCGTTCCACTCGCCCATCCTCCCCGAGGGCGTCGCCCGCCACCAGGCGCCGCCCAACCTGGCCGACCGGCTGCGCCACTGGCGGACGATGAAGTTCATCGTGGAGCAGCACGACCTTTCGGGCAAGACCGTCGTGGAGCGCGTGGCCCTGCGCGACGTGGACCAGGACTACGCCGACACCTCCGCCGACACCGCGGCCGCCGCGGGCCGGGCGGAGTCGCAGGTCATCTCGCCCGAGCCGCGCGTGGAGGCCCCCTCGAAGCGGCAGGGCCAGGTGTTCGACGCCGGCGCCCGCCGCCGCCCGGACGACGCCTTCACCGACGTGGAGATCTACCCCTTCGAGGCCGCCATCAGCGGACGCTACCTGATCTTCCACCGCATCGTCCTGCGCGGCGGCGAACGGCACATCCAGGGCTTCTTCGTCAACACGCAGGCCTTCTTCATCCACATCTTCCAGAACGAGATGGACTACGACTTCGTGGGCGAGCTCGGGTTCCGCCTGCTGCACAGCCGGCAGCGGCTGCTGGAGCTGGGCGCCTGGGACAACCCCGACAGCGAGATCGTGGAGTACTCCCTGGCCTGGCCCTTCCAGGAGATCTCGCTGGACGTGGCCTTCCAGAAGCCGCGGCGCAGCTCCGCCACGGTGGCCATCGTGCTGCTGGCGGGCTTCTTCCTGCTGGCGCTGGGCGGCGCCTTCCTGGCCATCTACCGCGCGGTCCTCTCCAACCTGCAGATCGCGCAGAAGCACGCCGACTTCGTGAGCGCCGTCAGCCACGAGCTGCGCACCCCGCTGACCAGCATCCGCCTCTCGAGCGAGATGCTGGAGTCGGGCATGCTCCCCACCGAGGAGAAGAAGATGCGGCACTACCGCACCATCTCGGCCGAGGCGGAGCGGCTGTCGCGCCTGATCCAGAACATCCTCGACTTCTCGAAGATCTCGCGCCGCAGGTGGACCGCCAAGCTGGCGGAGCGCGACGTGAACGTGCTGGTGCGCGAGTTCGAGGACACCTACCGCAGCACCTTCGCCGAGCGGCAGACCAAGCTGGTCGTCCACCTCTGCGACGGGGCGCGCGTCCACCTCGTCGACCACGACTCCTTCCGGCAGATCCTCATCAACGTGACCGACAACGCGGTGAAGTTCTCGAAGAACGCCGCGCTGCGCGAGGTGGACATCTCCACGGCCCCCGAGGAGCGGGGCGGCACGCGCGTGTCGATCCGCGACTACGGCGCCGGCGTGCCCGACGGCGAGCTGGACAAGATCTTCGGCGACTTCTACCGCGTGGAGAACGAGCTGACGCGCGACACGCCCGGCACCGGCATCGGCCTTTCGCTGGTGAAGAACCTCTGCGCGACGATGAACGTCCGCATCGAGGTGCGCAACGCCGAGCCCGGGTTCGAGTTCACGATGCACTTCCCGAAGCTCGCGATTCGCGAAGAGCGGGAAGATAGCTGATCCGCGGTCGTTCGGGGAGAAGCCCCGCGCGGAACGCCAGCTCCCCGAACAGCTCCAGCGACTGGCGGTGCTCCGGCCCCATGCGGTAGACCAGGCGCGGCCAGTAGGCGTCGAGCACCTCCTGCGGAAGCGAGACGGGATGGATCGCGGACCAGCGGGCGAGCGCCGCGCGCGAGTCGGCGCGGAACGAGGCGACCGATTCGTCGAGCTGCTCGCGCCACTCCCGCAGCTCGGGCCTCCCGGCGCACTCCCGGCGCACCATCCAGGCCCCGAAGACGAAGGGCAGGTGCTGCCAGTTGAACCACCGGGTGCAGAGGTCCTCGCAGAAGGGCCAGCGCGTGGCGGCGGCCCACTCGAGCGCGCGGTCGCCGATCAGCAGCACGGCGTCGTCGCCCATCTCCGCGGCGCGGACCTC
>CADBQJ010000183.1 GCA_902796785.1 Fibrobacter succinogenes | reverse complement strand
CGCGACCTGGAGGCCGCGCGGCGGCACCAGCCGAACCTGAAGGAGATCCTCCTGCGCAAGTTCTACCTGGCCGCGGTCTTCGGCGAGCCCGAGTGGAGCTCGCTCCGCTGCGAAACTCCCCTGCGCGAGGCGACCGAGCACCCGGCGCGGGCGATCATGCTGCCCGACCCGGCCGGCAAGCCCTGCTCGACCGACTTCCGGGTCCTGGAGCGGTCCGGGGGGCGCGCGCTCGTCCTGGCCGAGATCCGCACGGGGCGCAAGCACCAGATCCGCGCGCACCTCGCCTCGCTCGGCCACCCCGTCGTCGGCGACAAGATCTACGTCGACGACGGCGCCTCCTACGTCAAGATGGCGACCGGGAGGCTGGAGCCCGCCGACCTGGAACGGCTCGGCGCCCCGCACCACCTGCTCCACTCCTGGAAGGCGCTGGTCCGCCTGCCCGGAGGCGAAGGGCCGGAACTGCTCGAAAGCCGCCTCTTTTCCGCGCCGTTCCGGGAGGCCCTCGCCCGCTGGCCCGGCTGGGAATCCCGCGCCGAATCGGCTCTTGCGGAGCTTCTCAAAAGCTAGATTGGGGCAATGAGCCGCGCTCCCGCCGAACCCGCCCTCGGGCGAATCCCCGACCCTCCCGAGGGGGCCGTGGTCGCCGTCGACTTCGACGGGACCCTGATCCGCGGCGACTCGCTCTGGGAATCCCTCCTCCCCGCGCTGGGAGCCGGGCCCGCGGCGGCCTTCGGGCTGCTGCGCGCGCTGGCGCGCGGGAAGGCCGCCTTCAAGCAGGCGGTGGCCGAGCTGGCCGTCCCCGACCCCGAAACGTTCGCCTGGCGCGACGAGCTGGTGGAGCGCCTTCGGGCCTGGAAGGCCTCCGGCCGGCGCCTCGTCCTGGCCACCGCGTCGCACCGCGCCGTCGCCGAGGCCGCGAACGCCCGGCTGGGCGGCCTCTTCGACGACGTCCTGGCCACCGAAACCGGCCGCAACCTCCGCGGCGAGGCGAAGGCCGAGGCGCTGAAGGCCCTGGCCGGCGGCGCGCCGGTCTACTACGTCGGCGACTCCGCCGCCGACCTCCCCGTCTGGAAGGCCTTCGGAACCGGCGCGGTCCTCTCCGGGAACGCCGCGCTGGTCCGCCGCGCGCGCGAGGCCGGCGCCGAGCCGGTCGAGGAGAAGCGCCCCTCCGCGCTCCGCGTCTGGGCGAAGGCACTGCGCGTCCACCAGTGGAGCAAGAACCTCCTCCTCTTCGTCCCCATCGCGCTGGCGCACCGCTTCGGCGACGTCTCCGCCCTGCTGCGGCTCGTCCCGGCGTTCGCCGCCTTCTGCCTCTGCTGCTCGTCGGTCTACCTCTTCAACGACCTCGTCGACGTCCGCTCCGACCGGCGCCACCCCGTCAAGCGGCGCCGCCCGCTGGCCTCCGGCCTCCTCTCCGTCCCCGCCGCGCTCCTGGCGCTTCCGCTGCTGCTGGCCGGCGTGGTCCTCTGCGCCGCGGCGGTCGGCGGCTCCGGCTTCTCCGCCGTCCTCTCGCTCTACCTGCTCCTCACCTTCGTCTACTCCATGGCCGCCAAGCGGCTGCTCCTCGTCGACGTGCTCCTGCTGGCCGGGCTCTACACGCTGCGCCTCGTGGCCGGCGCCGAGGCGAGCGCGACCCCGATCTCCTTCTGGCTGCTCGTCTTCTCGATGTTCGCCTTCGTCTCGCTGGCCATGCTCAAGCGGTTCGTCGACCTCAAGGAGCTGCAGACCCTCGGCCTGGAGCGCAGCGCCGGCCGCGCCTACCGCGTGGACGACATGCCCGCCATCCGCGGCGCCGGGCTCGCCTCGGGCTTCCTCTCCGCGCTGGTGCTCGCCCTCTACGTGCAGAGCGCGCAGTTCGGCGCCCTCTACGGCAACCCCGAGTTCTTCTGGACGATCATCGTCGCGTTCCTCTACTGGATCCTGCGGATGTGGATCCGCGCCGAGCGCGGCGACATGGAGGAGGACCCCGTGCTCTTCGCCGTCAGGGACCGCGCGAGCTGGGGCGTGGGGGTTTTCGTGGCGGCGATGGCGCTGCTCGCCCAGTCGACGCCCGCCATTCCGTGGCTGGCGGAACGCCTTTGGAGATGACGCGATGATCGTGAGTTCGTGGGGCAGGTACCCGAAAGTCGAAACGGCCGACGTGAAACGGCTCCAGTGGCTGCACGAAAAAATCGACTTCGATCCGGAGAAGCGCTACCTCGCCTACGGCATGGGCCGCAGCTACGGCGACAGCTGCCTGAACGAGGGCGGCACGCTGCTCATGACGCGCGGGCTCTGCCGCTTCGTCTCCTTCGACCCCGAAACCGGCGAGCTCCACTGCGAATCGGGCGTCACGCTCCGCGAGATCCTCGCCTTCGCGCTGCCGCGCGGCTTCTTCCTCCCCGCCTCCCCCGGCACGAGCCAGGTGACGGTGGGCGGCGCGATCGCCAACGACGTGCACGGCAAGAACCACCACGTGGCGGGCACCTTCGGCTGCGTGGTCGACGGGTTCCGCCTGCTCCGCTCCACCGGCGAGACGCTCTGGTGCTCGCGCACCGAGAACCCCGCGCTCTTCGCCGCCACGATCGGCGGGCTGGGGCTGACCGGGCTCATCCTCGACGTGAAGATGCGGCTGCGGAAGGTGCGCGGCCCCTGGCTGCGGACGGAGACCATCCGCTTCGGGTCGCTGCGCGAGTTCCTCCAGCTCTCGAAGGAGCTCGCCCCGAAATACGAATACAGCGTCTCCTGGGTGGACGGCACCTCCTCGGGCGCGCAGCTCGGCCGCGGGCTCTTCATGGCCGGCAACCACGCCGACGTGACCGTCGAGGAGAAGAAGGAGCCCTTCGTCCCCAAGGTCGCGTTCCCCTGCGAGGCGCCCGAATGGCTGCTCAACAAGCTGACCATCCGCGCCTTCAACGCGCTCTACTGGCGCAAGACGCTCGGCGAAAGGGTCTCCGGGCTGCAGCACTACGTCCCCTTCTTCTACCCGCTCGACGCGATCGAGGACTGGAACCGCATGTACGGAAAGCGCGGCTTCTTCCAGTACCAGTGCGTTCTCCCCTTCGGCGACGGCGAGGAAGCCACCGCGGAGATGCTGCGGCGCATCTCGGCCTACGGCAAGGGGACCTTCCTCAGCGTGCTGAAGACCTTCGGCGACGTGCGCTCGCCGGGCATGCTCAGCTTCCCGCGCCCCGGCATCACCTTCGCGCTCGACTTCCCCAACGAGGGGAAGGAGACGCTCGACTTCCTCTCCATGCTCGACGACATCGTGACCGAGGCGAAGGGCGCGCTCTACCCGGCCAAGGACGCGCGCATGGCCCCGAAGATGTTCGAGGCGAGCTTCCCCCGGCTGAACGAATTCGCCGAACACGTCGACCCCCGTTTCTCGTCGAGCCTTTGGAGAAGGCTTGGAGGCACCCATGTCCGATAACGTCATCGTCTTCGGCGCCACTTCCGCGATGGCGCTGGGCGCCATGAGGCGCTACGCCGCGGAAAAGGCCCGGCTGGTCCTCGTGGGCCGCAGCCCCGAGAAGCTCGACGCCGTCCGGAACGACCTTCTCGCCTTCGGCGCGGCCTCCGCCGACGTCGTCGTCGCCGACCTCTCCGACCTCTCCGCGCAGCAGGGCGCGGTCGACGCCGCCTGGGCGAAGGCCGAGGGCGGGGCCGACGCGGTCCTGGTGGCCTACGGCTCGCTCCCCGACCAGGCGGCCTGCCAGGCCGACACCGACCTGGCCGTGCGCGAGTTCAACAACAACGGCACCTCCGCGGTGGCGCTCTGCAACCGCCTGGCGCAAAAGCTCGAGGAACGGGGAAGCGGCTGCCTGGCGGTCATCTCCTCCGTCGCCGCCGACCGCGGGCGCGAGTCCAACTACCTCTACGGCGCGGCCAAGGCGGCGCTGGCCACCTTCGTCGACGGCCTCTTCGTCCGCCTCTCGAAGAAGGGGATCCGCGTGATCGACGTCAAGCCCGGCCTGGTGAGCAGCCCGATGACCGCCCACCTGAAGCAGGGCCCGCTCTTCGCGAAGAGCGACGCCGTGGGCGCGGCCATCCACCGCGCGATGAAGAATCCGTCGTTCCAGGGCACCCTCTACGTCCCCCGCGTCTGGGCCCTCGTCATGTTCGTCGTCCGCCATGTTCCCGAAGTTCTTTTCAAGCGCGTCCGCTTCTGATCCCCGCGCGCTGCGCAAGGCCGCGCTGAAACGGGTCGCCGCCATGCGCGACGCCGACCGCGCGTGGGCGTCCGAGCGCGTCTCCGAGGGGCTCGCCTCGCTCCTGGAGGAGCGCGGCGTCGCCTCGCTCGCCGCCTTCTGGCCGATGCGGAGCGAACCGGACGTGCGCCCCGCGCTCCTCGCCTGGCTCCGCGGGAAGCCCGGCCGCGAGCTGCTGCTGCCCCGGACGACGCCCGACGGCTCGCTGGAGCTCGTCCCCGTCTCCGACCCCGGGACGCAGCTGGAGCGCTCCGAGCTGGGCGTTCTCCAGCCCGTCGCGTCGCTGCCCGCCGCCGCGCGGACTCCCGACCTCGTGCTGGTCCCCGGAACCGTCTTCGGCCGCTCCGGCGAGCGGCTGGGGCGCGGCGGCGGATGCTACGACCGCCTGCTGGCCTCGCTGCCCGAATCGGTCCCGACGGTCGGCGTCTGCTTCCGGACCCAGGTCTCGCGCCGGCGCGTCCCGCAGGAGGCGCACGACCGCCCGGTGGGCGCCACGCTGACCGAGGAGGGGCTCGTCGACCGCTCGGCCCCGAAGCGCCTCTTCCGCAGACCCTCCGGCCGGACGGTCCTCTGGACCGCGCTGACGGTCCTGGGGCTCCTGCTGGCCGTCGTCGGCGAATGCGTCAACCACCTGCGCGTGGAGAACGTCACGCTGACCACCGCCAGGGCGACGACCCATCCCGACCGGCTCCCCTCGCGCTCCGGCGAGCTGAGCGGCCCCTTCGGGCTGGAGTTCGACTGCAGCCGCCTCTTCTTCGACATCGGCCGCGTCCGCATCGTGCCCGACGACCACTTCGTCTCGCTCCACGTGGACGGCGTCCCGGTCGACCTCGACAAAATCGAGGGGAGCCTCTACGACTGGACCGACGGCTTCGTCGTCGACATCCCTCCGGGCAAGAACGGCCACAGGCGCCACTTCGCGATGCACGTCGTCAACCACGGCGGCATCGGCGGCGTCGAGGTCTACGTCGTCCGCTCCCCGCTCAGCGCGGGCGCGGTCCTCGCGGGCTTCTTCCTCTTCGCCTTCTCGGCCGCGCGGCTCGCCCGGCGCGGCAAGGCCTTCACGGCGATCTTCTGCTCCGCCGCGCTCGTGGCCGCCTACACGTACCTGAACACGCGCTACAGCCTCTACTCCTACGACGCCGACGCGCACCTGGAGTACGTCCGCTGGCTTTTGACGCATCGTTCGCTCCCCGACCCCGACGGCGGATGGGAATTCCACCAGCCCCCGCTCTACTACCTGATCGGCGCGCTGATCGTCGGGACCGCCGAGGCCTTCACCTCGTTCGACTCCACGCGCCTGCTCCAGGGCTTCTCGCTCCTCTGCTGGGCCGGCTTCGTCTGGACCGGCTGGTCGTTCCTCTCGCTGCTGCTCCCGAAGCGCCGCCTCTGGCGCGCGCTCCTCTTCGCGCTGCTGGCCTTCTGGCCCTCCGGGTTCCTCTTCGCGCCGCGCGTGGGCAACGACCCGCTCTTCTACTTCCTCTGCGCGCAGTCGTTCCTCCGCATCGCGCTCTGGTGGAAGGAGGGACGCCCGGGCCAGCTCTACAAGGCCTGCCTCTTCGTCTCGCTGACCGTCGTCGCCAAGTCCAACGGGCTCATCCCGCTCGGCGAGGTCGGGCTGCTGATGCTCCTCGCGCTCTTCCGCGTCCCGCGGCTCCTCCCGAGGCAGTTCCTCGCCGCCGCGCTGATCCTCTGCGCCGGGCTCGGGCTCTCCTTCGGCGACAACGTGGCGATGGCGGTCTCCAAGGGCGGCAACGCGCTCACCGGCAGCTCCGGCCGCGCGCTCAACTCCGCGCTGAAGGTGGGCAACGGGCCGGAGAACTTCCTGCGGTTCAAGGTGCGCACCTTCCTGAAGAACCCCTACACCAGCGCCTGGAGCGACGCCTACGGGCGCCACTACTTCCTCAACTACGCCATGCGCAGCTCGCTCACGGGCGAATTCAACCTCGGGCCGAAGCGCAGGACCGAGGGGCTGGTCATGGGATGGGCGCTGCTGGTCCTGGCGGCGGTCATGCTGCTCGGGATGGCGCTCCACCCGAAGCTGCTGGCCGGGCGGAACTTCCTCCCGACGGCGCTGGCCTTCTTCCTCTCGCTCGCGGCGCTGGCCTTCTTCCGATGGTACGCGCCCTACTCGTGCCACAACGACTTCCGCCTCGTCTACCCGATGGTGATGCCGGCGGTCGGGCTGCTCGCGCTCCACGCCGGCGACCGCACCGGGCGCGAACGGCTCTTCCGCGTGCCGCTGGCGCTGGCGATCGCCGCGATGGTCGTCGCGTCGGCGTCGGGGGCGCTCTCGATCTGAACGGAGCGCCATGGTCGACATCGGCTCCCTCCCCGACTACCCCGTCCGCGCCTTCCTTCCCGAAATCGCGGCGCGCCTCGAGAAGGGGACGCGCCTGACCGTGGTCGGCGCGCCCGGCTCGGGCAAGACCACGCTCGTGCCGCTCGCCCTGCTCGACGCCCCGTGGCGCAAGGGGCGGATCCTCGTGCAGGAGCCGCGGCGCGTGGCCGCGAAGGGGGCCGCGCTGCGCATGTCCGCGCTGCTGGGGAAAAGGCCCGGGACGACCGTCGGCTGGCGCGCGCGGGGCGACTCCTCGACCGGACCCGGGACCGAGATCGAGGTCGTGACCGACGGCGTGCTCCTGCGCCTGCTGCAGGAGGACCCCGCGCTCGAGCGCTACTCCGCCGTCGTCTTCGACGAGTTCCACGAACGGAGCCTGAACGGCGACCTGACCATGCTCTTCGCGCGCGACCTGCAGCGCGAACTCCGGCCGGAGCTACGCCTGCTGGCGCTCTCCGCGACGCCCGACCTCGACGCGCTGCGCCGCGTCTTCGGCGAGCACGACGCGGTCGACGTGCCGGGGACGCTCTTCCCCGTCTCCGTCTCGCACCGCGTCCCCTCCGGGCGCGAGAGCCTGGAGCGCGAGATGGCCCGGTCGCTGCTCCACCTGATGCGCGAGACCTCCGACGGGGGCGCGCTCGTCTTCCTCCCCGGCCTGGCGGAGATCGGGCGCGCGAAGGAGGCGCTCGGCGATTCGCTGCCCGGGGACGTCGAGCTGCTGGCGATGCACGGCTCGCTGCCGATCGAGGAGCAGAGCCGCGCGATCCTCCCCGCCCCCGAAGGGAGGCGCAAGGTCGTGCTGGCGAGCTCGATCGCCGAAAGCTCCGTCACCGTCGAGGGGATCTCCTTCGTGCTCGACTCCGGCCTGGAGCGGGTGTCGCGGTACGACGAGGCGAAGGGGCTCGAGCGCCTGGTCACGCGGCGCGTCTCGCTCGACGGCGCCGTGCAGCGCGCGGGCCGCGCCGGGCGGACGCGGCCAGGGCTCTGCGTCCGCTTCTGGGACGAGCGCGAGCCGCTGCGCAAGACGCGCGAGCCGGAGATCGCCCGCGCCGACCTGACGCGCGTCGCGCTGGAGCTGGCGCGCTGGGGCGGCTGGTCGATCCCCGCGTCGGACTGGCCCGAGCCGCCCGACCCCGCGAAGCTGGAGCGCGCGAAGGAGTCGCTCGTCCGGCTCGGGGCGCTCGACCCCGAAGGGCGCCTGACCCCGCTGGGAAAGCGGATGGCCGAGCTTCCCGCGGCCCCCGCGCAGTCGGCCTTCCTCGTCCGCGCGGCGGACCTGGGCGCCGGCCGGGCGGCCGCGCGCCTCGCCGCGATTCTGGAGGAGGGGCTCCCCGCGAACGCCCGCGGCTGCGACTGCTCCGAGGCGCTCTCCTCGTGGGGCTCCGCCGTCGCCGCGGGCGCGCTCGGCGCGCGGCTGCGCGAGCTCGCCGACGACCTGTGCCGCCAGCTCTCCCTTCCCGCGCGCGACTCCGCCCGGCTCTCCGTCGGCGCGCTCGCCCTCCTCGCCCGTCCGGGATCGCTCGCCCGCCGGCGCTCCTCCGCCGACGGCAAGTACGCCACCGCGCTCGGCGTCGGCTGCTACCTGCCCGAGGGCGACGCGCTCCGCTCGCGGGAATGGATCGCCGCGCTCGAGCTGGGCGGCGCGGGCGCGGACCTGCGCGCGCGGATCGCCGCCCCCGTCTCGCCCGAGGACCTCGACGCGCTCCCCGGCGAACTGCGCGAGCGGTGGCTGCGCGAGGAGCGGACCGTCGCCTGGAACGCGAAGAGGGGCTGCGCGAACGCGAAGGCGCGGACCTTCTGGGGAGCGCTGCCCCTCGCCGAAACGCCCGTCCCCGCCACGCCCGAGGAGGAGCTCGAGGCCTGGAGGGCCGACCTGCTCGAGCGCGGCGACGAAGCCCTCCCGTGGACCCCGGCGGCGCGTTCGCTGGTCCGCCGCGCGGCCGCGGCGTTCCGCGCGCAGGGCGACCCGTGGCCCGACTGGTCGGACGGCGCGCTCGCGCGGAAGATCGCCGAAGAGGCGCTCTCCGTCCCGCGCGAAGGCGACCTCGCGAACATCCTGCGCGGCGCGCTCGGCCACCGGCTGCTGCGGGCGCTCGACGCCGAATTCCCCGACCGCCTCGCGCTCCCCTCGGGAAGCTCGTGGCCGGTCGAGTACGAGGAGGGCCGCGCCTCGCTCGCCGCCCCGCTGCAGGCCTTCTTCGGAATGGACGAGCATCCCCGGATCGGGAACGCGCCGCTGCGCCTCGTGCTCCTCTCGCCCGCGCGGCGCCCCATCCAGACCACCGAGGACCTCCCCGGCTTCTGGCGCGGCTCCTACGCCGAGGTCCGCAAGGAGATGAAGGGGCGCTACCCGAAGCACAACTGGCCCGAAGACCCGTGGAACGCGCAGGAGGCGCGCAAAAGGCGCCCTTCCCGATGACGTTTCCGCGCCTTCCCCGTTTTCTATTTTGGGGAAAACCGAACGTCGAGGAAAGACAATGCTGAGAGAAAACGGCTTCGAGGGAATGCTCACCAGGATCTCCACGAAGCGCATCCGGGAAAAATCGATCGCCAGGGGCGACGACCGCGACGCGAACGACGCCGTGGTGCTCCGCCTGACCATCCGCCACGTGGACGGCTCCGGCGCGCAGCAGACCTTCGTCAACAGCCTGGAAAGCAAGGTCCGCGGCCTGAACGTGCGGGCCGCCTTCGCGTTCCCCATCCAGTGGAAGTCGGTCTCCTTCGACTTCCCGCAGCACGTCGAGCTCGACGTGGACTTCGACGACATCACCTTCACCGCCGTGCTGACGGGGCTGAAGGCGCGGCGCTCGGAAAAGCGCGACCAGACCAACATCGTCTACGACCTCGAGTTCCAGAAGGAGGTGGACCCCTCCGACTCGAACCTCTACGACTACCTCGGCAAGTACGAGGAGAACGAGGACGGCAGGCAGATCCCCGCCGTCTACGCCGTGGCGCTCAGACTGACGGACGGGAAATGACCGAACTCCACCTCACCTGCCCGCATTGCGGCG